>CP039461.1 GCA_004843345.1 Acetobacteraceae bacterium | reverse complement strand
AATTTAATGCATGTTTAAAAAAGTTATTAAAATTTGCTTAGGATGTTTATTTCTTTCGCAAGTAGGAATCAACCTAATACTGCCAAAAGAAGTTAAAGGAAGTGAAATGTCCGAATATTACTATGACTACCGTGACGATCTAAACAACGATCCACGCACGCCAATGCTTAATGCCATAGGACATAGTGATATTAAGCGAGTAAAATTTTTAGCAGAAAAAAAAGTTGGGCTTGAAGAGCGAAGTCTCGATGGTATGAATATGACACCTCTCATTTGTGCAGCCGCTCAAGGTTCATGGCAGATGGTGGAAATTTTACTCAAAGCAGGCGCTAATCCCTGGGCTTATGATAAATTTGGACACACAGCTGGAGAATCCGCTAATAAAGGAAAGAATTATCATTGTCCCCTAAATGAAATTCAATATTGGGAAAGAATTAAATTACATTTTATAAAGATAGGGTACCCCGAAACAAAGCTCAAACCAAAAGAAGTTCTTGCTTTGGTGCAAGAAAAAAGATGGCCGCCGACTAGTGAAAACCTAGCTTCAGAAGAAGCTAGAAAATGACTACAATTATTTGCAAAAAGTTATTTGAAGAGAAGAAAACTCTTCAAACATACAAAGTGAACGCTTTAGCCAGTCAAGAAGCATATAAAGCTCCTGAAGACCGTATTGCACCACCAGGCTATCGCAATGCAACAGATAAAGATTTAGAAGCTTTTGGGCTTACTAAAGAGCTGATTGAACCTAAAAATAGTGATTTTCGAGCGGCTATTTATACCAATGAAGATATAGCCAATGGTCCTATCGGAGCGCCGTTGGTTGCCTTCAAAGGAACAGAAAGTCTTTCAGATTGGTGCAACAACGGAAAACAAGCTCTTGGATTAAAATCTTCTTACTATGAACAGGCTCAAAAAATTGCCAACTTTCTAGAAGAGTCTGATTATGCTGAATCTGTATCTTACACAGGACATTCTTTAGGAGGAGGATTGGCAGCGACCGCCGCTGGCGCATATAGCAGATCTGCGATCAGTTATAATGCTGCTGGATTAAGTCTAAATACTATTAAACAACTGCAGCTTGATGATGCAAACATCACCGTCATTAAAACAAAGGGGGAATTTCTTTCTGCTACGCAAGAAAGTACCCCATTACCAAAAGCTTTTGGAAAAACACAAATTACCTATCCCCCCACCCCTTCTGACGTAGAGGCCTACAAAAAATAAATGGTATAGCTCATCCTATTCAGAAAATGGCCTTTTACCATAGTATGGATTGCGCCAATAACGCGATAGACGATCAGATTAAACAGAATGAAGAAGAGCTAAAAGAAAATAACTGCCTTATCTCCCTCCCCGACACATCCACCCCCACCCCCAGCAAGAACACGGTAAGTATACGCTCTACTCCAGCTCCTAATGATAAAGGCACGTATCAGGTGCCTTTTTTATTGCAGCTGAAAACCCCACTCGGCAAAGACGGCGAAAGTTTTAATCCAAAAGCCCTTCATGCTGCTTCCTTCTACGCTGAAGAAACCCTCTCACAACCTTATTTCTTTAAACTCAAACTCTTTGCCAATGAGCAGAATATCTCCCAGACAAGCTCATTCGCCAGAAGGTCTCTCTTCTCATTAAACGTCAAAACGGAGAAGATCGTTATTTCCATGGTGTTGATTCACATTTGTGTAATAAGGTGTTAGAGAATGTTTACGCACTTTTTGAACTTACACATTTTTTATGTGATTTTCATAATGCTAAAAAAAGGAAAAGCCCTCTTTGGCTCAAAAATCAAGAACGAGTGTGGACCCCGTCTCTATTTGAAATTAAAGAGAGCTTTTATCGAAGATAAACGGTTACATCATTTCATTATCCTGGGCATAGGATCAAAAATAGATATAACTGATGTTCATCTTCTATCCTCGCGGATATTCGAATAATAGAAACAATTTGTCAAGTCGAATAATAGGTGTTTTTCATAAAATAAAGAGCCTCTTAGGACTTACGCATATTTGACCTTACATCGTTACCTTTAAGGTTGAGCCAACGGTTTTCCGTTAGGAGTCAAAAAATACCCCACTCGGAGAACAGTTCGTTTGGGGTATTTTTTTACCTAGACATTAGCGCTTCCTGACACCGCTTTTCCTTTGCTTCGATATTGGAAATAATCGCTTCCCGTTTTTCCTGCATCTCTTCAAAGTCTTCAAACGGATAATCTTCGTGCCCTATGCGGTTTTTAAAGAGATAAAGCACTGTCTCTTTCTGTTCTTTTAACTCTTCCAGCTCTTGCTCTAAAAATTTAATCATTTTCTAAAGCTAACTTTCTCTTTAAATTTTCATCCGCTTTTTTTAGAAGCTCTTCCAAAGAAATCTCATCATTCGCAAACGCCTTTATAATTTCTTCACTGTCTTCAGGTAAATTTATTCCTTCAATGTGAATGTGTGCCATCGAACGAGACATAGCCTCTTTGCTAGACATGCGAGGAAGAGATTCAGGCTCTCTATCTAAATCTTTATCGTCCTTCATCTTCTCTCCCTCTGCTTCTAACGTTTTGATTTGTGGCCTTCTTGTCCTGTACAAAGCGTAATTTGCGTAAATCCGTCTTTTCTTGTGGGCTGGCTGTTTTAAAATGAACTTTTTTCTCTAAAGCTTCCCGTTCTTTCGTCCAGTGCCTTGGGCGCTTTTCCCAATATTCAATTCGCTTTTGACGCCTCTGCTCTAGTACTTTTTGAAGCTCTACCTCTTGCTCTGCTTTTTGCCGTTCAAGCTCTTGTCTCGCCTTTTCAGCTTCTTCCTCTTTCTTCGCTTTAGCAAGGCGTTCTCTCTCAAAAATACCCTCAAAAAGCGCTTTATTTTTAGCTCTGACTTCCTCAGAAATCTTTTTCTTTCTTTCCTTTTCAGCCAGCTCTTTCTCAACCTCTGCTTTTGCTTTCTCAAAATCGATAACTTCCGATTTTGTCGTTCCTTTTCCAAGGCTAAAGAAGTTCAAAAAACGGCTTACAGCGCCGTGTTTTTGCTTCTCGGACTCTTCTTCTCGTTTTTCTTTCTCTTTGGCAAAATCAATAATATCGGCCTTTATCTCAAAGAAGATGGTCTTAATCTTCTTCTTGAGTTTCCGAATTTTTAGAATAACCGCCTTCTCCTCTGGTTTCCGCCATTGAGAGGGCAACTGTTTAGGCTCTGGGGTAAGGATCTCCGAAATGCCTTGGTCTTTATAGGAGCGCATATCAATTCGCTCCGCCTTTCCAGCTTTCTCTAAGGCGTGATTAACCGCCTCTTCCCATCTTCCTCTTAGTCCGATAAGAGATTCTTTCCTTTCGGAATAGCTTCCCCTGCCATATGTTTTTTTTGCACCGCCTCTTTCTGGAAACTTAGAATTGAAGCGTTTGAAAAATTGCTTCTCACCCCGCTCCACGCCATCATTTTCTCGTTCGCTAAACATCAAATGCGCATGAGGTTGTGTCCCTCCGTCCGAAGCCTTCCCTTCATGGATAGCAAAAGAATAGGGATGGTCTTTTAATTCCTGTTTGCACCATTCACGAACAAGATCGATCTGTTTCTCGGCATTTAATTCTCGAGGAAGAGCAAGTTCAAATTCACGATAAGCAGAACCATTTACCCGTTCATTTTTATCGGAGGCTTTCCAAAATTCAGAAGGATTTTCTTTCGCCCATAAAGGCATATTCCCGCTTTCACTTACAGTGAGTTCTTCACCTTTTTTATAAGCGGAATATTTCCCTTCTCTGGCAATATAATCAGAATGTGTAGAGGCAGAACCTGCCTTTCCAACTTTTACACACATTCTTGCAATCGCCACTGGTTTTCTTTCTGTTGTTTTATCGAAAATCTCATTTTCGATTTGTTGGGGGTTAAGGGGGTGTCCTCCTTACGGGCTGTTTCTACTCGAAGAGAGAAACGTCTAAGCGCGCTCTCCTAAAATATAGGAGGGCTTAAAATTCATTGCAATGATAAATAAAATAATTAAATTTAAATAAAATCACTGCCATTCCTATCTATAATAAAACAACAAAGGGTAAAATAATCATGGGAAGTAATTTAGAGAAAATACAGAAGAAAAAAGAGAAATTAGAAGCCCTACAAAAAGAAATTAAACAACTCATAAATCAAGAAACACTTAAAAAAAGAAAACAATTAACTAGACAAAAAATAATTCTAGGTGCTGCTCTTCTTTCCCATGCTGAAAATGATGAGAAATTCCAAAAAGTTGTAGATATTCTTAAATCCCATCTATCCGAAAAAGACAAAAAGGCTTTCGAATAATGGAAACAACCGAAATATCCTTTGAAGAAAATATCAATCTCTTAACTTCAGAGATCAAAAAATTAAGGAAACAAATTCATAACGACCAGCAAGAAAGAACAAAGCAAAACAAGTTTCTAAAAATCCTTGGTTCTAAATATTGCGTTATTTCGGTAATCCTTCTTCCCCTCGTTACAGGATTTTTTGGATATTATTCGGGAAAGAAATCAGGGCAGGTTTATTGGACAACAAAGGGGTACAACATCGCCTATGCCATAGCCAAAGATGAAAAGGCTTCTGCAAACTGGGCAAGCAGTGGGGACGGCTTAGATGCTTATCTCATGTACAAAACAGGCGCTCTTTCAACGATACTACATTGTTCTGGCATTGGCTGGCACACCGAAATCCAAAACAAAAAAGTAGCCTGCTTTCCTGGACTTGGTGTTTCTGGGTGGTGGCTTCCAAATGCTGAGAAAATTAAGGGCATTTCTAACCCACCAGACGTTCTTTTGAAAAATCAGTAGAATTTCTCAATGAAAAAGATGCTGAGATGTTTAAGGCGTGAAGAAAGTGGTACTCAAATAATAACATTTACCACCAATCTACTTAGGAAAAACTAGCTTTAAATAAGTAAGTATTTAAAAAATATGGAATCTGACAAAACCTATAATCTTAATGGATCATTTAAACCAACAACAAAACGTTTTGCTGATTTAAAAGGTCCTGATTTTTTTTCAACACCTTCATGGGCTACAGAGGCTCTTATCGATAATGAACTATTTGAAGGAGATATTTGGGAATGCGCATGTGGAAATGGCGCAATGTCAGAAGTACTAAAAAAAACAAATAATAAAATTATTTCTTCTGATTTATATGATCGTGGCTACGGAGAAACCGGAATTGATTTTTTATCAAGTGATATGGTTTACGATAATATTATAACTAATCCTCCTTACAACATGGCAGAGCAATTCGTAAAAAAAGGTATTAGTTTAACACGTCAAAAATTTGCCTTATTGTTACGTCTAGCATTTTTGGAGGGATGCCATAGACAAAAAAATCTATTCAGCAAAACACCTCCTTCAAGAGTGTGGGTGTTTAGTGAAAGAATTACTTTTTATCCAGAAGGAATGAAAAAAAGAGGATCTGGTACAACTGCTTATGCATGGTTTATATGGGAAAAAAATACCAAAGAAACTACATTGAAGTGGTTTCCACCTAAATATAAACCACATCTAAAATCAAAGAAAAATATCTTACTTTAAATAAATTTTATGATCATCTTTATTATACGTTAACTCAGGATCGGTATTTTTATGAGATACAATATTTCTAATAAGTTGTTCCCATTTTTCTTCTCCATGTCGTGTTGGAGATTTAACTTTGTCTTCATCATAAAAGGGGAAGTTAGATGCACGTAGAGCTTCTCGAATTTCTTTTTGGGAGCCACATCTATTAGGAAGATTTAGTAAAATTTTTTCAATAATAAATTTTTTAAAATCATCTTCTGTATGTTTCATAGGAGCATTTCTGAAAGTTATCTCTAAAAGAATAATTAGGTATTCTTTTAAAAAATTCTAGTATGGATTGTTTTTTTAAAACTCCCAGAAAACTGCGCCTTTTTCAGGCGGAAAGAGATTTCATTAGGACGCACTTCACCCCTTTAAATCCCTTTTCAATGTATTTTGTGAGCTCAATTAATACATCTTATTAAGAAAGAGCTCTAAGTTGTTTCATCATTTCTTCTTTAGAAAGCCTTTGGAAGTTTGAAAGATCTTCATCTAAGCCTTGAGCTTCATTTAAAATCTTTTTAGCAACGGATCTAACAGTAGAATTCATAGAAGTTCTTCTATTATTAAATATAAAGGAAGCACTAGGCGGAACATTTTTCCGCCTGAAAAGGTCTCGGATTTCTGCGGTTTTTGCTTTGAACTTCTCAATGCCACTCAAAACAGCATGAATGATTTGACGGCTTAATGTGAAGATGTAACGGTTAACAGATTGCCGTCTTCCAAGACGTGTATTTGTCCAGGAGATCCAGCCCATGTTTTTAAGCTTTGAGAGCGAGTTTCTAACGGTGCGATCGGTTACGCCTGCAAAAGAAGCGATTGTGGCTTGGGAAGGGAAGCAGCCTTTTGGCATGTAATAATGAAGCAAGCACTTAAGAACCTTCTCATCATTATTGGAAATGGCCTGCAACTGAACACTTGCCTGAAAAAAACGTTCTAATTCTCTCTTCTGAGAGAATGTCATTTTTTTGTTAAAAATAAAAATATTTGATGAAAGGGCTTGGAAAGCTGATGCTGTCATTTTATATTTAACGTATGGAAAAAAGGTTTCCGTACGTTCTTTCGTTTGCTGTTAAGTGCGGACGCCTTGGCGGGGTAGAGTTGGTAGCTCTTCCCGCCCCGCTACAAATGAGGGCGTATTCTTATTTGCGCTTATTTTGTGAGTCCCGTCAAATCCCTTTTAAAAATTAAATAAAATTTTTCAGTTTCACTTTGTCACGGTGCAGTATCTCTATGAGATATGCAGATGACAAGGAAACAAAACAATGTACTGAATCCATCTAGAAATGAATGGATCGATCAAGATGATACTTCATTTCTAGACAATGTTTTCGGCACCCCATAAAGCCCTATTTATTATCTAGCTTTAAAACGCTGATCCTATGGCAAACCCAATATATCTGAAAGTTTTTATCGTTTTTCTACTTCATAGAATTGTATTACATTACTCTCCAAGAGATGGAGCTTAATAAATCTCTGCCTGACGAGAATTTAATGCATGTTTAAAAAAGTTATTAAAATTTGCTTAGGATGTTTATTTCTTTCGCAAGTAGGAATCAACCTAATACTGCCAAAAGAAGTTAAAGGAAGTGAAATGTCCGAATATTACTATGACTACCGTGACGATCTAAACAACGATCCACGCACGCCAATGCTTAATGCCATAGGACATAGTGATATTAAGCGAGTAAAATTTTTAGCAGAAAAAAAAGTTGGGCTTGAAGAGCGAAGTCTCGATGGTATGAATATGACACCTCTCATTTGTGCAGCCGCTCAAGGTTCATGGCAGATGGTGGAAATTTTACTCAAAGCAGGCGCTAATCCCTGGGCTTATGATAAATTTGGACACACAGCTGGAGAATCCGCTAATAAAGGAAAGAATTATCATTGTCCCCTAAATGAAATTCAATATTGGGAAAGAATTAAATTACATTTTATAAAGATAGGGTACCCCGAAACAAAGCTCAAACCAAAAGAAGTTCTTGCTTTGGTGCAAGAAAAAAGATGGCCGCCGACTAGTGAAAACCTAGCTTCAGAAGAAGCTAGAAAATGACTACAATTATTTGCAAAAAGTTATTTGAAGAGAAGAAAACTCTTCAAACATACAAAGTGAACGCTTTAGCCAGTCAAGAAGCATATAAAGCTCCTGAAGACCGTATTGCACCACCAGGCTATCGCAATGCAACAGATAAAGATTTAGAAGCTTTTGGGCTTACTAAAGAGCTGATTGAACCTAAAAATAGTGATTTTCGAGCGGCTATTTATACCAATGAAGATATAGCCAATGGTCCTATCGGAGCGCCGTTGGTTGCCTTCAAAGGAACAGAAAGTCTTTCAGATTGGTGCAACAACGGAAAACAAGCTCTTGGATTAAAATCTTCTTACTATGAACAGGCTCAAAAAATTGCCAACTTTCTAGAAGAGTCTGATTATGCTGAATCTGTATCTTACACAGGACATTCTTTAGGAGGAGGATTGGCAGCGACCGCCGCTGGCGCATATAGCAGATCTGCGATCAGTTATAATGCTGCTGGATTAAGTCTAAATACTATTAAACAACTGCAGCTTGATGATGCAAACATCACCGTCATTAAAACAAAGGGGGAATTTCTTTCTGCTACGCAAGAAAGTACCCCATTACCAAAAGCTTTTGGAAAAACACAAATTACCTATCCCCCCACCCCTTCTGACGTAGAGGCCTACAAAAAAATAAATGGTATAGCTCATCCTATTCAGAAAATGGCCTTTTACCATAGTATGGATTGCGCCAATAACGCGATAGACGATCAGATTAAACAGAATGAAGAAGAGCTAAAAGAAAATAACTGCCTTATCTCCCTCCCCGACACATCCACCCCCACCCCCAGCAAGAACACGGTAAGTATACGCTCTACTCCAGCTCCTAATGATAAAGGCACGTATCAGGTGCCTTTTTTATTGCAGCTGAAAACCCCACTCGGCAAAGACGGCGAAAGTTTTAATCCAAAAGCCCTTCATGCTGCTTCCTTCTACGCTGAAGAAACCCTCTCACAACCTTATTTCTTTAAACTCAAACTCTTTGCCAATGAGCAGAATATCTCCCCAGACAAGCTCATTCGCCAGAAGGTCTCTCTTCTCATTAAACGTCAAAACGGAGAAGATCGTTATTTCCATGGTGTTGTTCATAGTTTTACACAAGAAGAAACCGTGGCTGGGTTTATCATATGGAAGTCGTGCCAGAGCTTTATTTCTTAAAAGACCAGCAGATCAATCGTACCTTTCAGCAAAAAACCGCCAAAGCCATCCTCGAAGAAATCCTCACAAACGCAAATATCGAACCCAACTTCTCTCACATTGAGGATACAACCACACTGCCTTATGTGACGCAGTTTAATGAAACACATTTAGACTTTCTGCACCGCTTCATGCGTGAAAATGGCTATTTCTACTATTTTAAGCATACACAAGAAGATGCTCAGATGGTTATTGGCAGAGACAATAAAGCTTTTGAGAAAAAAGCGCCAAATCTTTACCAGCTGGGACAAGGCGGAGATCATCAGCATCTTTTACGAGAGTTCCACAGCACAGTAAAAACCCTTCCTAAAAAAATCACTGTTCTCACCAGTAATTTAGATAAAGAGGAAGATACCGCCGATGCAAGTTTTTCTGGAACAAAACAATCCGAAACGCTCTTAACAGGGGAACGTTCTCTTTGGAAAGAACAGAGAGAGACAAAGAACTGGGTTGAGCAAAAGGCAGCCTCCTCCTCTCCTTCGTCCAGCACAACAACCCAAGAGGGATTAGCTGACTATACCCAGCAAGCGATCCTGGCTTCTGCCTCTCTGTGCAGTGGGCTGAGTACCGATCCAACCTTCCAACCTGGCCTTAAAATTCACATTGCGGCTTCTAAAACAGATAAAGAAGGATATCCTTATGTTTTACAGCAGGTTATCCATCAGGCTGAAGATTTAAGTTGGTATCGCTCCAATGGAGAAAAACCTAAAGCGCCCTCCTATGATAATCAATTCAAAGCCTTCCCTTCAGAAATCAATTGGCATGATGAAGTTCCGCAACGTCCACTGATTGGCGGAATTTATAGTGGTCTCATTCAAGGCAATCAAAACAAAGGAACGATTGAGACCGATAAACTTGGGAGAATAAAAGTCAAACTTCGTTTTGATCAGGATAAAACAACGAAAGCTGGGAATATCATCTGGGCGCGTCTTTTAAACCCATGGTCTGGAGAGAATTATGGCTGGATGCATTTACCACGGGTTGGAACAGAAGTTGCGGTCTCTTTTATGGGCGGAGACATTGACCAGCCTGTAATTGTTGGATGCTTTTATAACAATCAGGACCTTCCGCCCTATAAGCTTCCAGATAAATCTTCTGTTTCTGGGATCAAAACACGCACCTTAGGATCAGAACAAGCTGGAGATGGAAATGAACTTTGTTTTGACGATAATAAGGACAACGAGACGTCTCTTACCTTAAAATCACAACGTTCTATGCGTCTGGAAGCTCTCCAAAACCAAAATATCAATGTCCATAAAAATCAATCCGTGGAAATCTCTGGCAAGCAAGAATTAACCGTAAAAGAAAAGCAAACGGTGAAGGTTGAGAAAGGCAGAGAAACCGTTATTGGCGAGGGCGATACACTCACCATCAAAGGCGGACCACTGGCAATAAAAACCAGTAATGGCAAAATTGTCATTGAAGCGAATTCAGGAATTGAATTTAGATGTGGCCCAGCAACAATTGAATTTTCGCCAGCAGGTATTTCTATTAAAGGCGGAACCATCTCATTCGATTAGGAAATATGCGTATTTTTAAATACTCATTTACTCAAAAACTTTTTTATGTTTTTAAATAAAAGAGTAAACTGTTTTTATAAGGAATGAGAATGAAGGTAATTGCCGTCCTTAATCAAAAAGGTGGAAGTGGAAAAACAACAATTTCGACACATCTTGCTAGAGCTTTGCAGCTTTCTGGAAAGAATGTCCTTCTTGTAGATTCAGACCCTCAAGGAAGTTCTCGAGATTGGTCTGCTGTTCGAGAAGAACAGCCTGTCACTGTTGTTGGAATAGATAGGCCAACAATCGATCGCGATTTAAAAAAAATAGCAAACTCTGTTGATTTTGTTGTGATTGATGGCGCACCACAAACAGCGGATCTCGCAATCTCTGCTATCAGAGCTGCTGATTTTATTCTCATTCCTGTACAACCTTCTCCTTATGATATCTGGGCAACGTCTGATCTTGTTGATCTCATTAAACAACGTATTGAAATTACAGATGGGAAATTAAAATCTGCCTTCGTTGTTTCTCGTGTCATTAAAGGAACAAAGATTGGCTCTGAAATTACAGAAACGCTAACAGGATATGATTTACCTGTTCTGCAATCTCGTATCACACAACGTGTTAGCTACCCTGTTACAGCAGCGTCAGGAACAACCGTTTTAGATGAAGAACCAGGAGGTGATGCCGCCAAAGAAATTCAAGCATTAGCCTCTGAAATCCAAGAAATCCTTAAATGAAGTTTTGAAGAAAAAAGTAAATGAGTAAAAAATCAAATATACTTATGGCTGGACGGCCAACACACAGATCTGAAAAATCAGTAGCAACACTAGCGAGCTTATCTAACGAGAAGTCAGCATTAAAAAGAGTTAATTTTCAATTATCCGAAGAGCTGCATATGAAACTAAAAATTTTTGCAACAAAACAGGGCAAAAGCGTTAAAGAAGTTCTAACAGAATATATATCTTCTCTTCCGAATTGAAAACTTCATTTACTTAAATGAAGTTTTGAAGAAAAAAGTAAATAATGTACGTTGATTTATTACACTCAATAAATCTTATCGGCGATACAGAAAAACGGATAAATCGCCTAATACGAATTAAAAAAAGAAGAGATTACAGTGACAAATGAAATTTCAGATGCAGAATTAGGATCTCTTCCTCGCATGTCCAGAAAAGAAGCTATGTCTCAGGCCATAGCTTCTGCAAATATTGAAGGAATAGATTTTTTTCCTGAACACGAAGAAATTATTCAAGATTATGTGAACGGTAAGATCTCTGCTGATGAATCTATTAGATTATTTAAAGAGCATTTAAAAACACTTCCTTCTTACAATGGCAAAAATCGTGAGTAAGTATTTTTAGAATGTAAGTAAACCAGCCGTTGAAATATCTTCGTCAGATTAAAAACGATGACAGCGTCACATAGGATAAAGTCCGCTCTTGGGTACTGTCTTTAGGGACAAAAAACGAATTGCAACGACCCAAAAAATTTAGCCGCTAAATTTTTTCTCTAAAATATAACTTCCATTCTGCTCGAACAATGCTCTCTTTCTCAACACGCTTCCTATTGGAAAGTCTACACTAAGGTGTATTAACACATTTACTTAAATGAAGTTTTGAAGAAAAAAGTAAATGAGTAAAACGTGAAAACAAAAGTTTACGTTTTATAAAAAATATATAATAATTAAATTATGGAAATAATCTTAGAAAAACGAGTTGAAAAATGGCTTCAATCTCTGAAAGATAAGCAATCTTTTCTTGCTATTATCGCTCGTTTAGAACAAGCGTCCAAACTCGTCCACTTAGGAGATTATAAGGGCTTAGGGAACGGCTTATTTGAAATGCGAATACATCAAGGCGCTGGATATCGTCTTTATTTTATTTGTAAAGGTGACGTGTTGATTATTATTCTCAACGGAGGAACTAAACAGCACCAATCAGCAGATATCAAAAAAGCGAATGAACTGGCAAAGGAATATAAAAATGACTCTAGAATTTAAAACATTTAACGCTTCTGAATTTTTAACAACAGAAGAAGATCGCAAAGGCTTTGTAAAAGCCATGCTTGACACTTCCAGAAAGATTGGAACAGATCCTGTTGAAAGTTTAAAGATAGCTTTAGCAGATATTGCTGAATCTCGAGGATTTTCTAAAAAGAAAATTTCAGAAGAGACACAGATTAGCCGTGTAACTATTAGTAAATTTTTTAAACCAGGAACAAAACCAAGAGCAGAAACTCTATTTGCTATTGCTAAAGCATTAGACGTTTCTTTCGTCCCAGTATAAGGCTTTCCAGCTAGTCAGAGACTAAAATTAAACCAAAAAATGGACCGTTTACTTTTTCAGAGGGTGAGCAAACCAGCCGTTGAAATATCTTCGTCAATGTCAGGCCAGTGAATGCCTTGTCCTCTTCCGATAAGCTCCCAATTTTGACGCTGTGCTGGGGTTGCATCGCTTAAACGTGGAAACCAGGCGAGGGGAACTGATAACTCTCTACCATCAGCTAAAATAACAAAAAGAGCGCTATCTGTTACATTGACAGAAATGGTTGTCGGGTTACTGATTTTTTTCTGAGAAATGCTCATTCCAAGCTTCCTTAAAAGTTTCTCTGTGTTGGATAACGATGATTTTGATTTTGTTAAGCTCTGGCGCTCTAAATCCAATATTGTCTGCTAAGGCCACAGGGTCAATCCAGTATTTAGCAGCGCAATCTCCTGACGATACATGAATATGATAAGGTTCTACACCTTCATTTGAATAGAAAAAGAACCTGTACCCATCTATCCGCAGAACTGTTGGCATTTAAAATTTCCGAATACTTTAATCTGTTTATTTGATTTTTAGAGAATGATAGCTGAAATGTTCAAGCTATGTAACACACTAACGTATTCATACCATTAACGGTTGAGTCTGCTTAACGAAATCCTATTCTACGAAACAAAAGCTACCGCTTTACTAAACCAAAAAATTAGCCGCTAAATTTTTTATCTCTAAAATAACTTTCCTTGCCTACGACAAATCGCCTGAACACCAGAACGTGTTATACCAACCTCCTCGGCAATTGCAGCATAGGACTTTCCTTCTGATCGAAGCATAATTGCCTTCTCAACACGCTTCATGTCAGCAGGCCTTCCTTTGTATTTTCCTTTTAGCTTAGCAACTTCAATCCCTTCTTTTTGACGCTCTCTCCGCATCTCTGTTTCAAGCTCAGCAATCAGACCTAACATACCAAGCATAAACCTTCCTTCTGGACGAGAAGTATCAAAGGATTGCTCTGTACATTTTAGGGAGACTTTTTTCTCCTCTAATTCGGAAACAATATTTTGAAGATCTCTTGCTGATCTTGCCAATCGATCTATTCGTGTAATGAGAAGTGTATCGCCTTCTCTGACATACTCTAAAAGCTTTCTTAAACCTTCACGCTTTTCTCTACTTGATCCGCTGATCCCATCATCTTCAAAGATACGAACAGCACCTTTCGCTTTTAAACGATCAATCTGTAAAGAAATGTTTTGCTCAGAGGTGCTGACACGAGCGTAGCCAATATAATTTCCACTAAAGGAAAGAGAATTCCTTGAAGCAATATCGCCTAAATTATCACTGTTTCTCACCACTGCTAAATTCTCCATTTTGGACATCTTGCAAGCCATTTTTAGATGATTAAATAGAAAAAATAAGGGGTAATTCTACACCTTAATAAAATGATGAGGCTTTATATGTCTAAGTCAGTTTTTATCGTTCCACATCCAGCACATTCTACCGGAAAACCCGTAGAACACCATGAAGTGAAAAAAGCTGGAGGCGAAGTTCTTCACAAAACAAAAACACAAAAAGAGGCCATTGATTGGGCAAAAGAAAAAGGCCATGTTCCTCACGTCGCCCGTGAAAAAGAAACAAAACCTGATCCAAACAATCCTGAGCACTGGCGCAAAGTCTGATCCATTCTAAACATCTAACTTATAAAAACCTCCCAGGAGCAAACTTCTTCTGGGAGGTTTTTATAAGTTAGATGTATTTTTTGGATCTATTTAAAAAACTGAAGGAAAATCTAAAAAATACAGCCTTGAATTAGCGCTCTGGTTAAAAAAACCAAGTGTATTTTTAGGGACTACCAATTATGTACACCCTGCTTATTTAAAAAATATCCTCTGATATTGCTTCTCTATCCTCATTAGTAACCCTTTTCGGATATCCATTTGAAAAATGAACAGAAATTTCTCTTAAAATTTTTCGAAGCGGACGAAGGTCGTAAACATTTGCTGACGGTGATTTTCCACCTTTCCTTTTTTCTCTTTTTATAAAATTTTCTTCATCTAAAGTGTTAATGGCTCTTTGTACTTGACGTGTTGATACGCCGCACCTGCTAGCAATAGTAGCAATAGAAGGAAACGGTTTTTCTTCCACATTCCACCAATTTGCAACCAAATGAATTAAGACAAGAAGCTCTACAGGAGAAAGTTTATTCTCTTGATCTAAGAATCTATTAATATTCAATAAATAAGTTGGAATTTGAGAAAAACCTTTATTCGCAAGTTCTTCCCCCCATTTTTCAGAAAAATCCGAATCTATTTTCGTGTCTTTTTTCATAAAATCCGAATCTATTTTCGTGTCTTTTTTCATAAAATCCGAATCTATTTTCGTGTCTTTTTTCTCTTTTTTCATAAAAACTCGACAGACATAATGTCATTTATATATAAGACATAATGTCTTATAATATATAAATATTTAAATATATATAATATATACCTAAAACACAGACAATTCCTTGTTTTTTTTGATACTCACTGAACTATTGATCAGGGATTCACATTTGTGTAATAAGGTGTTAGAGAATGTTTACGCACTTTTTGAACTTACACATTTTTTATGTGATTTTCATAATGCTAAAAAAAGGAAAAGCCCTCTTTGGCTCAAAAATCAAGAACGAGTGTGGACCCCGTCTCTATTTGAAATTAAAGAGAGCTTTTATCGAAGATAAACGGTTACATCATTTCATTATCCTGGGCATAGGATCAAAAATAGATATAACTGATGTTCATCTTCTATCCTCGCGGATATTCGAATAATAGAAACAATTTGTCAAGTCGAATAATAGGTGTTTTTCATAAAATAAAGAGCCTCTTAGGACTTACGCATATTTGACCTTACATCGTTACCTTTAAGGTTGAGCCAACGGTTTTCCGTTAGGAGTCAAAAAATACCCCACTCGGAGAACAGTTCGTTTGGGGTATTTTTTTACCTAGACATTAGCGCTTCCTGACACCGCTTTTCCTTTGCTTCGATATTGGAAATAATCGCTTCCCGTTTTTCCTGCATCTCTTCAAAGTCTTCAAACGGATAATCTTCGTGCCCTATGCGGTTTTTAAAGAGATAAAGCACTGTCTCTTTCTGTTCTTTTAACTCTTCCAGCTCTTGCTCTAAAAATTTAATCATTTTCTAAAGCTAACTTTCTCTTTAAATTTTCATCCGCTTTTTTTAGAAGCTCTTCCAAAGAAATCTCATCATTCGCAAACGCCTTTATAATTTCTTCACTGTCTTCAGGTAAATTTATTCCTTCAATGTGAATGTGTGCCATCGAACGAGACATAGCCTCTTTGCTAGACATGCGAGGAAGAGATTCAGGCTCTCTATCTAAATCTTTATCGTCCTTCATCTTCTCTCCCTCTGCTTCTAACGTTTTGATTTGTGGCCTTCTTGTCCTGTACAAAGCGTAATTTGCGTAAATCCGTCTTTTCTTGTGGGCTGGCTGTTTTAAAATGAACTTTTTTCTCTAAAGCTTCCCGTTCTTTCGTCCAGTGCCTTGGGCGCTTTTCCCAATATTCAATTCGCTTTTGACGCCTCTGCTCTAGTACTTTTTGAAGCTCTACCTCTTGCTCTGCTTTTTGCCGTTCAAGCTCTTGTCTCGCCTTTTCAGCTTCTTCCTCTTTCTTCGCTTTAGCAAGGCGTTCTCTCTCAAAAATACCCTCAAAAAGCGCTTTATTTTTAGCTCTGACTTCCTCAGAAATCTTTTTCTTTCTTTCCTTTTCAGCCAGCTCTTTCTCAACCTCTGCTTTTGCTTTCTCAAAATCGATAACTTCCGATTTTGTCGTTCCTTTTCCAAGGCTAAAGAAGTTCAAAAAACGGCTTACAGCGCCGTGTTTTTGCTTCTCGGACTCTTCTTCTCGTTTTTCTTTCTCTTTGGCAAAATCAATAATATCGGCCTTTATCTCAAAGAAGATGGTCTTAATCTTCTTCTTGAGTTTCCGAATTTTTAGAATAACCGCCTTCTCCTCTGGTTTCCGCCATTGAGAGGGCAACTGTTTAGGCTCTGGGGTAAGGATCTCCGAAATGCCTTGGTCTTTATAGGAGCGCATATCAATTCGCTCCGCCTTTCCAGCTTTCTCTAAGGCGTGATTAACCGCCTCTTCCCATCTTCCTCTTAGTCCGATAAGAGATTCTTTCCTTTCGGAATAGCTTCCCCTGCCATATGTTTTTTTTGCACCGCCTCTTTCTGGAAACTTAGAATTGAAGCGTTTGAAAAATTGCTTCTCACCCCGCTCCACGCCATCATTTTCTCGTTCGCTAAACATCAAATGCGCATGAGGTTGTGTCCCTCCGTCCGAAGCCTTCCCTTCATGGATAGCAAAAGAATAGGGATGGTCTTTTAATTCCTGTTTGCACCATTCACGAACAAGATCGATCTGTTTCTCGGCATTTAATTCTCGAGGAAGAGCAAGTTCAAATTCACGATAAGCAGAACCATTTACCCGTTCATTTTTATCGGAGGCTTTCCAAAATTCAGAAGGATTTTCTTTCGCCCATAAAGGCATATTCCCGCTTTCACTTACAGTGAGTTCTTCACCTTTTTTATAAGCGGAATATTTCCCTTCTCTGGCAATATAATCAGAATGTGTAGAGGCAGAACCTGCCTTTCCAACTTTTACACACATTCTTGCAATCGCCACTGGTTTTCTTTCTGTTGTTTTATCGAAAATCTCATTTTCGATTTGTTGGGGGTTAAGGGGGTGTCCTCCTTACGGGCTGTTTCTACTCGAAGAGAGAAACGTCTAAGCGCGCTCTCCTAAAATATAGGAGGGCTTAAAATTCATTGCAATGATAAATAAAATAATTAAATTTAAATAAAATCACTGCCATTCCTATCTATAATAAAACAACAAAGGGTAAAATAATCATGGGAAGTAATTTAGAGAAAATACAGAAGAAAAAAGAGAAATTAGAAGCCCTACAAAAAGAAATTAAACAACTCATAAATCAAGAAACACTTAAAAAAAGAAAACAATTAACTAGACAAAAAATAATTCTAGGTGCTGCTCTTCTTTCCCATGCTGAAAATGATGAGAAATTCCAAAAAGTTGTAGATATTCTTAAATCCCATCTATCCGAAAAAGACAAAAAGGCTTTCGAATAATGGAAACAACCGAAATATCCTTTGAAGAAAATATCAATCTCTTAACTTCAGAGATCAAAAAATTAAGGAAACAAATTCATAACGACCAGCAAGAAAGAACAAAGCAAAACAAGTTTCTAAAAATCCTTGGTTCTAAATATTGCGTTATTTCGGTAATCCTTCTTCCCCTCGTTACAGGATTTTTTGGATATTATTCGGGAAAGAAATCAGGGCAGGTTTATTGGACAACAAAGGGGTACAACATCGCCTATGCCATAGCCAAAGATGAAAAGGCTTCTGCAAACTGGGCAAGCAGTGGGGACGGCTTAGATGCTTATCTCATGTACAAAACAGGCGCTCTTTCAACGATACTACATTGTTCTGGCATTGGCTGGCACACCGAAATCCAAAACAAAAAAGTAGCCTGCTTTCCTGGACTTGGTGTTTCTGGGTGGTGGCTTCCAAATGCTGAGAAAATTAAGGGCATTTCTAACCCACCAGACGTTCTTTTGAAAAATCAGTAGAATTTCTCAATGAAAAAGATGCTGAGATGTTTAAGGCGTGAAGAAAGTGGTACTCAAATAATAACATTTACCACCAATCTACTTAGGAAAAACTAGCTTTAAATAAGTAAGTATTTAAAAAATATGGAATCTGACAAAACCTATAATCTTAATGGATCATTTAAACCAACAACAAAACGTTTTGCTGATTTAAAAGGTCCTGATTTTTTTTCAACACCTTCATGGGCTACAGAGGCTCTTATCGATAATGAACTATTTGAAGGAGATATTTGGGAATGCGCATGTGGAAATGGCGCAATGTCAGAAGTACTAAAAAAAACAAATAATAAAATTATTTCTTCTGATTTATATGATCGTGGCTACGGAGAAACCGGAATTGATTTTTTATCAAGTGATATGGTTTACGATAATATTATAACTAATCCTCCTTACAACATGGCAGAGCAATTCGTAAAAAAAGGTATTAGTTTAACACGTCAAAAATTTGCCTTATTGTTACGTCTAGCATTTTTGGAGGGATGCCATAGACAAAAAAATCTATTCAGCAAAACACCTCCTTCAAGAGTGTGGGTGTTTAGTGAAAGAATTACTTTTTATCCAGAAGGAATGAAAAAAAGAGGATCTGGTACAACTGCTTATGCATGGTTTATATGGGAAAAAAATACCAAAGAAACTACATTGAAGTGGTTTCCACCTAAATATAAACCACATCTAAAATCAAAGAAAAATATCTTACTTTAAATAAATTTTATGATCATCTTTATTATACGTTAACTCAGGATCGGTATTTTTATGAGATACAATATTTCTAATAAGTTGTTCCCATTTTTCTTCTCCATGTCGTGTTGGAGATTTAACTTTGTCTTCATCATAAAAGGGGAAGTTAGATGCACGTAGAGCTTCTCGAATTTCTTTTTGGGAGCCACATCTATTAGGAAGATTTAGTAAAATTTTTTCAATAATAAATTTTTTAAAATCATCTTCTGTATGTTTCATAGGAGCATTTCTGAAAGTTATCTCTAAAAGAATAATTAGGTATTCTTTTAAAAAATTCTAGTATGGATTGTTTTTTTAAAACTCCCAGAAAACTGCGCCTTTTTCAGGCGGAAAGAGATTTCATTAGGACGCACTTCACCCCTTTAAATCCCTTTTCAATGTATTTTGTGAGCTCAATTAATACATCTTATTAAGAAAGAGCTCTAAGTTGTTTCATCATTTCTTCTTTAGAAAGCCTTTGGAAGTTTGAAAGATCTTCATCTAAGCCTTGAGCTTCATTTAAAATCTTTTTAGCAACGGATCTAACAGTAGAATTCATAGAAGTTCTTCTATTATTAAATATAAAGGAAGCACTAGGCGGAACATTTTTCCGCCTGAAAAGGTCTCGGATTTCTGCGGTTTTTGCTTTGAACTTCTCAATGCCACTCAAAACAGCATGAATGATTTGACGGCTTAATGTGAAGATGTAACGGTTAACAGATTGCCGTCTTCCAAGACGTGTATTTGTCCAGGAGATCCAGCCCATGTTTTTAAGCTTTGAGAGCGAGTTTCTAACGGTGCGATCGGTTACGCCTGCAAAAGAAGCGATTGTGGCTTGGGAAGGGAAGCAGCCTTTTGGCATGTAATAATGAAGCAAGCACTTAAGAACCTTCTCATCATTATTGGAAATGGCCTGCAACTGAACACTTGCCTGAAAAAAACGTTCTAATTCTCTCTTCTGAGAGAATGTCATTTTTTTGTTAAAAATAAAAATATTTGATGAAAGGGCTTGGAAAGCTGATGCTGTCATTTTATATTTAACGTATGGAAAAAAGGTTTCCGTACGTTCTTTCGTTTGCTGTTAAGTGCGGACGCCTTGGCGGGGTAGAGTTGGTAGCTCTTCCCGCCCCGCTACAAATGAGGGCGTATTCTTATTTGCGCTTATTTTGTGAGTCCCGTCAAATCCCTTTTAAAAATTAAATAAAATTTTTCAGTTTCACTTTGTCACGGTGCAGTATCTCTATGAGATATGCAGATGACAAGGAAACAAAACAATGTACTGAATCCATCTAGAAATGAATGGATCGATCAAGATGATACTTCATTTCTAGACAATGTTTTCGGCACCCCATAAAGCCCTATTTATTATCTAGCTTTAAAACGCTGATCCTATGGCAAACCCAATATATCTGAAAGTTTTTATCGTTTTTCTACTTCATAGAATTGTATTACATTACTCTCCAAGAGATGGAGCTTAATAAATCTCTGCCTGACGAG
>CP039460.1:1835000-2107276 GCA_004843345.1 Acetobacteraceae bacterium | reverse complement strand
TTATTAAAAGCGCGCTAACTCCCCACCCGTTTTCTAAACTTAGGCGATTGCTTTAATGCGTGCAGACAAACGAGACAATTTACGATTAATCGCACCGTGCGGAATGATACCTTTTGTAGCAGCTCTTTGCATTTCAGGCTGAGCAAGACGAAAAGCAGCCAAAGCTTCCTCTTTTTTACCTTCAGCAACGGCAAGCTCTACCTTTTTAATGAAAGTTCTTGTACGTGAAAGACGAGATGCATTTCTAAGACGTCTTTTTTCATTTTGCCTAATGCGCTTTAAAGCTGAAGGATTATTTGCCATGCGGTACTCCAAAAATAAGAAAAATAATTTTATTCAAGTTTAATGATACAAAAATTCTTGGAAAGAAGTAACAGCTACAACCAATATCGTCAAGAAGGCACTCTGCTTTCAAAGAGAATTTTAGAGTGAATAATCTAAATCCACCCCTAAATATTCTAGCAGAACACAAAATTGCATAAAAATGAAAAATACGCCATTTTAGAGGAAATAAGAGCGCTGATTTATCAGTTTTATTCCCTTTCTATGAATGAGATTTATATTCTATGGATATGACAGACTTTGGATACCAACAGGTTCCTTCTGATGAAAAACAAAAACTCGTCAGAAACGTTTTCGAAAGTGTTGCTAAAAATTATGACATTATGAACGATGTCATGTCCTTAGGGATTCATAGATTATGGAAAAAAATTTTTGTTAATGAATTATACCCAAGACCTCATGCAAAGCTTTTAGACCTTGCTGGTGGAACTGGAGATATTAGCTTCCAGTGGTTAGACCGCAATGGTGGACCTGTTTTACTCACCGATATTAATAAGGCAATGCTTTCCGTCGGTAGAGACCGCGCTACTAACAAAGGATATTTTGGAGGGAACATTGATTTTGCATGTATAAATGCTGAAGAAATACCACTGCAAGACTGTTCTGTTGATCGCGTTTCTATCGCATTCGGCTTAAGAAATTGTACGAACAAAGAAAAAGTTCTTAAAGAGGCATACCGCGTATTACGTCCTGGCGGGCGTTTTTGCTGTTTAGAATTTTCAAAGGTACAAATTCCTGTATTTTCAAAAATATATGATGAATGGTCTTTTAAAGTTCTTCCTCAAATGGGAAAATTTATTGCAAAAGATGCTGAAAGTTATCGTTATTTAGCCGAAAGTATCCGTATGTTTCCTGATCAAGAAACATTGCTTCAAATGATGAACAATGCAGGTATGCAAAATACTAAATATCAAAATTTATCTGGGGGAATTGCAGCAATCCATTCGGGATGGCGTTTTTAAAATCCATATTTAAGAGAGTATGATGCACTCTTCAGAAGAAAAAAAGAATATTCTTTTAATTGTCAGTGGCAGTATCGCAGCGTACCGCTCCCTTGAATTAATAAGGCTTTTGACCAAAAAATATAATATTTCTGTTTTTCCAGTCCTAAGTAAAGGAGGAGAATATTTTGTTACTCCGCTCTCTCTTCAAGCTCTATCAGGAAATCAATGCTTAACGCCCCAGGACTGGTTTACAACAGGAATGACGCATATTTTATTGAGCAGAAAAGTGGATCTCATTCTGGTCTGCCCTGCTTCAGCTAATTTTATTTCCCGTATTGCCAATGGCATGGCTGACGAACTAGCAACATCTCTGATTTTATCAGCAAAAGTGCCAATCCTTATTGCACCTGCAATGAATCCAGAAATGTGGCAAAACCCAGCGACACAAGATAACATTAATCTTTTACTTACTAGAAAAATTACAGTTATTTCTCCTGAAAAAGGCCTCGTGGCTTGCGGAGAATATGGAGTGGGACGTCTAGCAGAGTTGAGCTTTATTGAAAGTAAAATAAAAGAAATCTTATTTGATAAGAAAGAAAAAAAACTTAAGGGCAAGCGAGCTCTTGTAACCGCTGGCCCCACGCAAGAATCTTTTGATCCTATCAGATTTATTACGAATCATGCCTCTGGTAAACAGGGCTATGCTCTTGCAGAGGCATTGGCACAAGCAGGAGCCACAGTCACCCTGATTAGTGGCCCAACTGCATTGCCCTCTCCTAAAGGAATAGAAGTTAAAAGAATTACTACGGCTATTGATATGGAAAAGGCAGTAAAAAATAGCCTTCCGGCTGATATTTTTGTTTCGACAGCAGCTGTGGCAGATTGGAGGCCTGAGTTTTCATCAGAAAAAATAAAAAAGAATACTGTCAGTTCTTTGAAAAATGTTCAATGGCATGAAAACCCTGACATCCTAAAGAATATATGCCACTCTTCTCAAAAACCTAAACTTACGATTGGATTTGCAGCTGAAACAACCTCTCTTATAGAAAATGCTGTACAAAAACTAAAAAATAAAAACTGTGATTGGGTGATTGCAAATAATGTTAAAGAAGGCGTTTTTAATAGTTCTTCAAATACAATTTCATTTATTTCTGCCAGAAATATTGAACACTGGCCAAAAATGACCAAGATAGAGGTTGCCGAATTACTGGTAAAAAAAATAATTTCTTTTTTTGATTAAAAAATACAAAAAGGGAGCTTTTCAGCTCCCTTTTTACTCTCTTTCTCTAGAAAGACGTCTCGTTACTTAACCACGAGCAGCCATGATTTCATCAGCAACATTTTTAGGAACTGCTGAATAATGATGAAACTGCATCGTAAAAGATGCACGCCCTTTTGTTGCCGAACGCAAGTGAGAAATATAGCCAAACATTTCTTTAAGGGGGACTTGCGATCTAACAAGGACTGTAGACCCCATGGTTTCCTGATTTTGAATGATACCGCGACGACGATTCAAATCTCCCACGACATCTCCAACATGCTCATTAGGTGTTGTAATCTCGACATCCATAATTGGCTCTAAAATTACAGGACCTGCTTTTTTCATTCCTTCACGGAAACATGCTTTTGCTGCAATTTCAAAGGCTAATGCAGATGAATCCACATCATGATATTTACCATCAAGCAAAGTAAAAGAGAAATCTACTGTTGGAAAGCCTGCAAGAACTCCAGTGGATGCTTGCATTCTTATCCCTTTATCAACTGCTGGAATATATTCCTTAGGAATAGCGCCACCAACAATCTTATTTTCAAAGATAATAGTGTCTGGTTTCTCAGAAGGTGCAAATTCAATTTTAACTTCAGCAAACTGACCTGAACCACCAGATTGTTTCTTATGTGTATAAGTCTCTGTATGCGCTTTTGTAATTGTTTCACGATAAGCGACTTGAGGTGCGCCAATATTTGCCTCAACCCCATATTCACGCTGTAACCGATCTACAATAATATCAAGATGTAATTCACCCATACCAGATAAAATCGTTTGACCTGTTTCTTGATCCGTTTTTAGTTGTAAAGAAGGATCTTCTGCCGTTAATTTTTGCAGAGCAATTGTCATCTTTTCAACCGCATCTTTTGTTTTTGGCTCAACGGAAATATCAATGACAGGAACAGGGAATTGCATGCGTTCAAGAATAACAGGATCCGTTGCATCAGCAAGAGTATCCCCTGTTACAGTATCTTTTAAGCCCAAGAATGCAGCAATATCACCAGCGCCAACAGACTTAACTTCCTGACGCTTATCTGCGTGCATTTGAAAAATACGACCAACGCGCTCTTTTGTTCCCTTCGTTGTATTCAAAACGGTATCGCCAGAATTTAATACGCCACGGTAAACACGAACAAAAGTTAGAGTTCCATACTTGTCAGAAATAATTTTAAAAGCAAGAGCTGCGAATTTACCTTCAGGATCGACAGGAATGACTGGAAGGAAATTCTCATCTATGTCTTGTTCATCCTCTGGAGGTGCGATACGAATTCCTTCGACCTCATCTGGTGCGGGTAGGTAGTCAATAATAGCATCTAAAAGAGGCTGCACACCCTTGTTTTTAAATGCTGTCCCACAAAGAACTGGTCTAAATTCTCCAGAGACTGCGCCTTTTTTAATACAGCGCTTTAAGGTTTCAATAGAAACCTCTCCTTTTTCGAAGTACTCTTCCATGGCAGCGTCTTCCATGCTCAGAGCCGTATCTAAAAGGTTCTGACGAGCTTCTTCTGCTTTTTCTTTTAAATCTTCAGGAATCTCTTCATAATGATACTTTGCTCCCAGATCACCACCTTCCCAAATGATGGCTCTCATTTCGACAAGATCAACAACACCTACAAAATTTTCTTCGGCACCAATTGGAAGCTGAAGAGGAATAGCGACGATGTCTAATTTCTCTTTTAGGGTACTGAAAGCATAGTAAAAATCAGCACCAGTTCTATCAAGCTTATTGATAAAAATAATGCGAGGAACATTATAACGATCAGCTAAACGCCAATTTGTTTCTGACTGAGGCTGCACACCAGCAACCCCCTCGATGACAAAAACGGCTCCATCGAGAACACGCAATGAGCGGTTCACTTCGATGTTAAAATCAATATGGCCTGGGGTATCAATAATATTGATTCGATGGTCATTCCACTCGCAAGTCACGGCAGCTGAAGTAATGGTAATCCCACGCTCACGTTCCTGAGCCATGTAATCTGTTGTGGTATTACCTTCATGCACTTCACCAATTTTATGAGAAACGCCTGTGTAATGAAGAATTCTTTCTGTTGTTGTTGTTTTTCCCGCATCAATATGGGCTGTAATCCCGATGTTACGAATACGTGAAAGAGCTGATTTTGCTCCTTGGATGCTGTCAGACACCAAATGCCTCCATAAATTCCTGTTTAAGCAGGTAAACGCTATTAATTAACAATAAAATAAATAGGTGCCAGCGAGCCTAACCAGAAGAAGGAGTACCTCCCCAGACACTTTTTCTATAAAACTTAAACTTTAGGCTACAACGACATCCGCACGATCACGAACACGTTGAATACGACGTTTCAAACGCAAAGCTTCCGGAGAAAGTTTTCTGTTTGGTGTATTTAATAGAAAAGCATCCAAACCACCATTGTGCTCAATGGTTCGTAAACCGCGTGTTGTCAAACGCATTCTGATAGAAGTGCCAAGTGTTTCTGAAAGCAAGCTGGCATCTTGTAAGTTAGGTAAAAAACGGCGACGGCTTCTGTTATTCGCATGGCTAACATTATTTCCGGTCAAAACGCCTTTTCCCGTAATCTCGCAACGGCGGGACATACTGTATTTCCTTAAAAAATAAATGATAATTAGATCAAAAAATCCCTCCCATTATAAAAGAATTTTAAGCATTAGAACAGGCTAAATACTAAAATTCTCTAAAATGGAATGGCGACTTTATATAAGTAACTGTATGATATCGTCAAGAAAGTCGATACAACAGAGTTACCATACTATAAAAGCTTTTACGAAGAGACAAACATTAAAATGTCCTTATTCTCTAAAGATATTCCCCACCTCAACAGAAAGCAACTCCATTTTTACGCAAGAGTACTCTTGTCTATCATCATTCTTGCTTTTTCAATTTATATGTTGCGAGACTTTCTCTCTGCAATTATTTGGGGAGGGATATTGGCAATTGCGTTCTGGCCTTCTTATCAATGGGCAAATAAAAAATTAGCGCCTAAAAAATCCCTTTGGCTTGCCGCTCTGTTCACTTTTGTACTCTTCCTCGCAATTCTAGGCCCACTCGTTTGGCTTATTATACAAATTGCTGATGAATTAAGCGATGTTGCAAAATTATTGGAACATATTCAAAAAGTCGGTATTCCAGCTCCAAAATGGATCTATTCTCTTCCTGTAGATCAAAATAAAATGCTTTTTTGGTGGAAAGAAAACTTAGGAGAGCCAGGAGCTCTTTCTGGGATGATATACTCCGTCAATTTCACACACGGTGTGAAAATCACACGTGAAGTTGGCATGTTTGCAGTTCATAGTAGCCTGTTATTTGTCTTTACATTTTTGATTTTCTTTTTTCTCTTAAAGGATGGGAATGCTATTATAGAAAAGAGCTTAGTTGCCTCCAGACGCCTTTTTGGTAGACACGGAGAAACGATAGGCAGACAGATTGTTGGCTCTATTCATGGAACTGTAGCTGGCCTTGTTATGGTCGCTCTTGGCGAAGGCGTTGCTATTGGTATTATTTATATTCTAGCACATGCCCCACAACCTATCCTCTTCGGATTTCTAACTGCTTTCGCAGCTATTCTGCCAATGTTAGGCGCTGTTTTTGTTGCAATTGTTTCCTTTATTTTACTCTCTCAGGGGCACATGGTTGCTGCAATTGTTACATTCTTCGCGGGCATCATTGTGCTTTTCATTGCAGATCATTTCATTAGGCCAGCTTTAATCGGTGGTAATACAAAGCTTCCTTTTTTATGGGTTCTTTTTGGCATTATTGGTGGAGCTGAAACTTGGGGACTACTCGGTCTATTCGTAGGGCCTGCAATTATGTCCTCTTTGCATCTTCTATGGACAATCTGGACATCTACAACACAGCATAAGAAAAAATCTTTTCAGAAAGAGATTGATATTATTTAGTCAAAAAAAAGACCACTTAAGAAAATCTTAAGTGGTCGGGCAGGCGGGATTCGAACCCACGACCCCCAGTCCCCCAGACTGATGCGCTACCAGGCTGCGCTACTGCCCGACGAAAACAAACGGAGAATATCAAATATTTTTTTGATACGCAATCGTCTCGCCCAACTTATTCAAATCTTCAAAAATCTCTCTCAATTTTCTTAAAAAAGAAGATGAAGAAACGCCATCCATATTAAAAGAGATATTCTCTTCTTGGGAAGACGTGGCCTTCAACGCGTCATCCTCTCCATCCAACATAGCAGAAATGAGAGAAAATATTTCTGTATTTTTACGACCTTCTTGATAAAGAAGACGCGAAATTTCTTTGAAAATTCCCACAGTCTTTTTATCATAAAAACGTCTTCCTGCAGAATCTCTAAAAGATTGAATAAAAGGATAAAGAACTTCCCAACTTCTCAAACGATATGCTGGTATTTTTAACTCATTTGCTAAATCGGAAAGCAAAACATACGACTGATTTGAAGAAAATTCTCTCTGCATTTTTATTTCCTTAATGGTTTTAAAATATTTCCCATAAAACAATGAGATTACTAAACTCTCAGCAAAACAGCACCCCAAGTTAACCCACCACCAAGAGCTTCCATTAAGATCAAATCGCCTTTTTTAATCCGTCCATCTGAGAATCCGTGCGCCAATGCTAGAGGAATTGATGCAGCCGAAGTATTGGCATGCTCAGAAATTGTAGAAATTACTTTTTCTAATGGAAAATCTAAATTTTTTGCTAAGGCCTCGATAATTCTTTGATTCGCTTGATGAGGAACCAACCAATCAATATCTTTCATTTCCATATTATTAGCAGCAAGTGTCTCTTTAACGGAAGAAGCTAATAACCCAACGGCTCTTCTAAAAACTTCCCGCCCTTGCATTTTCAACTTTCCAGTTGTTCCCGGAACACCCAAAGCACCATCGACAAAAAGGATATCAGAAAGTGTACCATCCGAACTAATTTTTGTTGATAAAATTCCATCTTGCTCAGACGACATCACACTTTCCAAAACAACGGCTCCTGCACCATCACCAAAAAGTACACATGTTGTCCTATCGGTCCAATCGAGCAATCGGGAAAAAACTTCTACCCCTAAAACAAGAAAACGTTGCCCCAATCGTTGCTTCAACATGGCATCTGCAACAGAAACAGCATAAACAAAACCAGAGCAAGCTGCGCTAATATCAAATCCAAAAGCTGACTTAATCCCTAACTCCGCTTGTATCCGAACTGCCAATGCTGGAAAAACTTGGTCTGGCGTCGATGTCGCTACAATAATTCCGTCAATATCTTCAGGGGATAATCCAGCCCTTTTCAAAGCTTGAGAAGCAGCCTGAGCCCCCATAAAAGTTGCTGTTTCATCAAGCTCTGCTAAAGCACGCTTAGAAATTCCAGTTCTCCCACGAATCCAATCATCCGAAGTATCAACTTTTTTTGAAAGCTCCTCATTCGTAACTTTATTACGAGGGAGATAAGCCCCTATAGACTTAAAAATAACTCGAGGAATATTAGCGTTCATACAGTCTTCAGTTTTAGAAAAATTCATGCGTCAAGATTTCACCAAAAATGCTTTTTGAGATTCATTTAAGCGCTTTTTGATATGCTCATTTATATCAAAAGTTACGGCATCCACCGCCACATCCACAGCTGCGGCAAAACTTTCAACATCGGCCCCCCCATGGGATTTCACAACAATCCCATTAAGCCCAACCAGAAGAGCGCCATTATAACGACGAGGATCAATCCAATCCTTCATACGATCCAGCCCACGACGCGCAAGAAGATAGCCAAGTTTCGTCATTACAGAGGTAGCAAAAACAGCTCTTAAGAGGCCATAAGCAAGCTTAAGAGCTCCCTCCCCCATTTTTAAAGCAATATTACCTGTAAAACCATCGGTAACAATAACATCCGTATGGCCAGCTGTAATATCATGACCTTCAACAAAGCCGACAAATCTCGAAGCTAAAGGCCCCGCTCGCAAGCGCATTGCTGCTTCATGCAGACGCTCATCCCCTTTAACATCTTCAGACCCAACATTAAGAAGACCTATAGATGGCTCATTAATCCCTAACATAGCTTGAGAAAATGCCTCTCCCATAATGGCAAACTCAACAAGATTACGTGCATCACAGGCCAAGTTAGCTCCTAGATCAAGCATAACAACATCACCACGAGCTGACGGCTGGACTGCAACAAGGGCGGGGCGAGAAATACCAGGGAGAACTTTTATAATGATCTTTGCAAGCGCCAACATCGCCCCACTATTCCCAGCAGAAACAACCCCCTTAGCCTCCCCTTCAGCGACAGCCTTCATTGCTATCTGCATGGAACTCCCCTGAACTCTAAGAGCCTTAGTAGGCTTCATATCCATAGGAATTACCATAGGGGCGTGACGGATATCACAAATCTTAGCGGCCTTAGAATGGCGTAAAAGCCCTCTTTGAAGAGAGGGTGAATCTCCAACCAACAGAACTTTTATCCAAGGATGGCGATCGGCAGTCTTATCTAGAGCCGCAAAAACAATATCAGCCCCCCGATCTCCACCCATAGCATCTATGGCAAGGGTATAAGGTACATCTTTAGGAGATTCTACAGCTGAAGAAAGATCACCTTGCACTTTTATATCGTCCTCTGAGTCTTTCATATTTTCGCGCACCCTAATCTCAACCTAACCTTACACCCAATCAAGCTCGAAAATCTTAATAAAGATTAAACCCGAACAGCACCTTTTAAAGCGTTACCTTCAGCAGCGACGACTTCGCGACTTTTATAGGATCCACAATGACTGCAGACATGGTGTGGGCGCTTGCGCTCACCGCAAGACTCACATTCCGTGCTCGCAGAAGCAGATAATGCGTGATGACTACGTCTCATACCCTGACGAGATGGGGTTGTTTTTCTTTTTGGAACAGCCATGAATAAACACCTAAATAAAAAATAATAAAAATTAAGAGACTTAAATATAATAACAACTGTTGTTTATAAATTCTCTCAAAAGCAGATGACTAATAATAGTGAAACTCCTATCATTTGGAAGCCATCAAAAAGATATCTCTGCATCTAGCAGAGAAAGAAAGGTTTTTGCAAGCGACCCAAAAGATAAAGCAAATGCCTGTCTGCTTTCAAACAATATACAAAAAATTATTTAGATTTGAAGGGAAAATTTTTTAAAGCCGCAAAAGGGCTGGCCTTACAATCTTCTTCAGATGCTGAATTCTTTGAAATTAGCGAGAATGTTTCTTTATCATCTACACGTGGATAAGCAGGTATCTCAAGCGCAAACTGTTCGAGAAGAGTCTCCCACAAAGGTAAATGCTCACCTTCATAATACACAAAATCCTCTCCTGCCAAATCTGTATGGCTCATGGATAATCCTTCCTTAGAGCTTTCAACTTGAGGCAAGAAAACAATTTTAAAAATATTATTTATTTTTTGTTTAATGATGGCATTGGTAACAACACAATGTTGAGGAAACTCTGCCTCTAATTTTCCAACAACTGTAATTTTTGCTCCGCAAATGCTTTCAACCTCAAAGCTACATCTTAAAATATTAAGAGCCTCTAAAGAAAAATCATTCGAAACTTGCTCTCGCTCAGTTTCTGTAGCAACAATTTCTTTTATGTAACCAGGAAATAATTTTGCAATCAAAACAGATTGAGATGTATTTTTTTCTGAACCGCTTATAGCCTGTGTGTTTTTTTGCATAACCTTTTAAAATTCTTTCCAATCGAATAAACTTATTCTTCCTTACCTCAAGATTAAGGTATCTTCTCTTCTAAATCAAAAAGAGCTCTATTTTTGAGTAAATTTAATGCAACAGCCTAGAAAAATAAAAAATATATTCTCTTCGATTATTGCTGTCTGCACTATCTTTTTTTCTATACCAGGATGCTCTTATCTAATTCCAGAGCCTTTAGAACAAGGTGCTATTTTAGATCCAAAAGATTATGAAAAATTAACACCTGGAAAAACAACAAAAGATGAAACCATTTCTTTTATAGGATCTCCAACGAGCCACGCCACCTTTGATGACAATACATGGATCTATATTACCATGACGACCGGGCTAGTTCCGGCAAGTTATCCTGGCATAAAAACACAGCGTGTTGTTATTTTAAACTTTGATAATGGGGGCATTCTCCAAGACATTAAAGTCTTACATAAAGGAGATGCTAAGCCCGTTTCAATGGTTTCAAGAGTGACACCAACACCAGGAACGAAAATATCCGTAATGCAGGAACTGCTTGGATCTGTCGGCCGCTACAACCCATTGGGAGGAATGGGAGGAGCTTTTGGAGGGCTTGGCGGTATGGGGCGCGGCGGCGCTGGCGGTATGGGATCTGGAATGATGGGAGGCGGAACTGGCGGAGGCGGAACTGGAAATACCTTATAAAAATCATTCTCAGAAAATTAGGGTTTTTTTATTTATTTTTCTGGGCTATAATGCAGGGGAATTTATTAAGTAGTCAGTTTTAGCCTTAACTTTGGCTGATTTAACCTCTTTTTTATTGGAGCTTTCTGACTGGAGTGCTTTAACTCTTTTCCTGAATATCTCTAATATATTTTGTATAATAATTTTGTATTTTGGAGACAATAAATACGTGCAAGTTACAGTTCGCGATAACAATATTGAACAAGCTTTAAAAGCTCTTAAAAAGAAACTCCAACGGGAAGGAGTATTTCGCGAAATGAAGCTCCGTCGTCATTTTGAAAAGCCTTCAGAAAAACGTGCCCGTGAATCTGCGGAGGCTGTTCGTAGAGCTCGCAAGATGGAGCGTAAAAGAATCGAACGTGAAGGATTCTAATTTCTTCTAAAAATTTAAGAATCGAAAATCTCTCTTTTTTCGTTAAGTCTTTGTTGTTACTTAACTGGAAAAAGGGAGATTTTTTTATATTCAGCCTTTTTTAATAAATAACAACGCACTTCCTTCTGCCTTGCGCCAATTCTATAAAAACGACATATCTTTTCATTTTTAGCCGTCTCGTCTTTACGCATTTCTTGAATTGATTGAGCCTTTATAACAATTGTCTTCGCTTTAGAAAGCATTTGTAGTTTTGGATCACTAGATCCTACAAAAACATGCTTAGAGTTCCTAAGCTGATAAGCCAAAATAGCTCCCAATGCATAATCTGGGGCCTCAATCATTCCTCTTCCTCCAGTATATTCTAATTTTTCTAAAGAAGATGAAAAACTCTTCCACCCTTCTGCTTGTCGCAATATGGGATCATAATGTGCGTCTAAAGGGATTACATGGAAGAAGGCTTGAAAATAGACAAGAGCAACGCAAATTATCCCGCTTAAATAGCCATAGATTCGTATTTTAATGGGCGTCTGCGTTGCGAGGATAAGCAATATTGGCCATGAACTAAATGGCCAGTTAGCTTGGACACGTCCATGCAAGGGATATAGACTAAAAAATAAAAGACTTGGGATAGAAGAATAAATTAGGAAGAGAGTAGCCTGTGTTTTTCTCTGAAAAAAAGCAATAAATACAAATAGAAAGATAATTGGTGTTACAAGTCCAGCTTGGCCAAGTAAAAGTTCGACATAATGATGGAGAACATTTCCCTCACCTACTACAAACAAGCGGTTTCCCTGCTTAACAACGGCTCCTCCATGATGAATTAGATTCCAAGCTATGTTGGGCATTATGATTACAAAGAAACAAAAAGATCCTACCGAAAATCTTCTTGTAAAAAGGAGACTTCTTTTCATCAAAAGAATTGAAAATAAAATTCCAAAAATTGGGAAACTTGCTGTGTATTTTGAAAGAAATGACAAAGCAAAAAGGAGACTGCCTAATATCCATAAAAAAATAGGACTTTCCCTATTTTGATTTTCAATTTTGAATATTTTGGAAGTTATTAAAAAAGCAGCGGATAAAAAGAAAATTGCAGGCGTATCTGGTGTTATAATCAGGGCAACCACATTTCCGAAAATTGTAAAGGAAAATAGATAAACAACAGAATAAGCAGATGATTTATCAAATAAATTCTCAGTGGCTTTCCATAAAAAAAGTATAGAAAGCGTGATAGATAATGTGCCCAAAAACCTTATCCCTAAGGGATTATCTCCAAAAAGCAATGTTCCTGCTTTAATCCAATAAGCTATAATCGGAGGATGATCACTATATCCAAACTGAATAGATTTAGACCAAGTCCAATAGTAAGCTTCATCAGGAACGAGCGGAAAAATAAAAGAGGATAGTAAATTTACTATGAAAAATGCAAAAATACAGCAATAAGGCAAATATAATGCTCTAATTTTCACTTGTTTATTCTTACAAAGCACCTCGAACACCTAAAAACTAACTTTTTTGATTTCATCAAAACGCTATAGGTTAGATGCATTACGAGCAACTATAAATCTTAGCAAAATAAAAAGCTGTGTTTTCTAAACATTTTATTAGATAATGCGCTTCTCTATTAAGATGAATCTATTTCCTTAACTATTTGATTTTATATGACAACAACACAGCACTTCAAAACAAAAACACTCATTATCGGTTCTGGCCCTGCTGGATATACAGCTGCAATTTACGCAGCTAGAGCTGGTTTGGATCCTGTCCTGATCTCAGGCCCTCAACCAGGAGGGCAACTAACAATAACATCCGATATTGAAAATTATCCTGGCTTTGAGACACCTATTAGCGGGCCAGATCTAATGGAACGAATGAGAAAGCAAGTCTTAGCTGTTGGGGGTAAAATTGAAGAAGATATTATCTTATCTTCTTCTTTGAACAAGATAAAAAACAATAGTGATTTTTTTATCTTAACAGGAAGCTCTGGGAAAGAATATCAAACTGAGTCATTAATCATTGCAACAGGAGCCCAAGCAAAATGGTTGGGACTAAAAGACGAAACACACTATAAAGGAAAAGGCGTTTCTGCTTGTGCAACTTGTGATGGTTTTTTCTATCGAAATCAGAATGTTGCTGTTATTGGTGGTGGAGATACAGCTGCGGAAGAAGCACTTTATCTTTCTAAAATTGCCTCCAAAGTTTACCTTGTATTCCGTCGTTCGCATTTAACAGCTCAACAAATCATGCAAGACAGGATTAAAGCGACCTCAAATATTATTTTAGTACCCGAACATACTGTTTCCGAAATTACAGGTGATGCAGAGCAAGATCTTGTTTCCGAAATTACACTTTTGCACACCAAGGATAAAACTTTAAAAAAATTAGAGTTGACAGGTGTTTTTATTGCAATTGGCCACGCACCAAATACAGCACCTTTTAAAGATCAACTCAAATGTGACGAAGCTGGATATATTTTGACAAAACCTAATTCAACAGAAACTTCGATTTCAGGTGTGTTTGCCGCTGGAGACGTACAAGATAGTCTCTTTCGTCAAGCAATAACTGCGGCAGGAAGCGGTTGCAAAGCGGCAATGGAAGCTGAACGATACTTAAACAAAAAATAAGGAAGAGAGTTATTAACCTCTTCCTTTCGTGGCTCACTGTTTTTTAAACAGTGAGCTTTTTTATTCTTTCAAGAGAATTAAATAATCGGACTTTTTCTTCTCTTAAATTTCCCAGACGATCTTTATTTTCTATAACGACTTCAGGTTTGGCACGTTCAATAAATTTTTTATTATTTAACCTTGCCTCTGTTTTTAAAAACTCTTTTTCAACCGCTGAATATTCCTTAGAGAGCCGATCATATTCTTTATCAAAATCAATTAAACCCTTTAAAGGAAGATAAAAAGTTTCACCTAAGACCGTAAATTCAGCTGCGCTTTCTAAATCAGAAAAGAATTTATCAATAACTTTAAACTCTGAGATGCGCCCCATTCGATCGATTGCCTCACTCCAACAGGAAAGTTTATCTTCAAATTTCTTTAAATTTTTCTTTGAAGTTAAGGCAATAAGCTTTCCTTTATTGGATGGAGCTATGTTCATTTCAGAACGAATAGCCCTAATCTTTCCAATAAGCTCAATGAGTGAATCAACATTCTCCTCATTCTTAAGAGCCTGAGAAGAAAAAGGTAAATTCCTATCAAATCTACTCGAGATCTCTTTTGATGGAAAAAGCTCTTCTATGAGCATATTTGTTACAAATGGAATGATTGGCTCTAAAAGTTTTAAAGTTTCAAAAAATATCTCTCTAGAAAAAATACGAAACTCATTAGAAACTTTATCTGTTTTATTCAAAATAGGCTTTGCTAATTCTACAAACCAATCGCAAAAAATATCCCGTACAAAATGCATACAACTTTGTGCATAATCGGCAAATCGATAATTCGCTAAGGTATTTTCAACATCTTGACTCGTTTTTCGGAATTTAATTTCAATCCAATCTTGTAAAGCTTGAACTTTTTGAAGCTCAAACGAACTACTTTGATCCTCTAAATCTAAGGATATTTTTGGAGAAAAAACATTGTTCATCTCTAAAAAGCGAGCAACATTCCAAAGTTTTGTAATAAAATTTCGATGGTCTTCTACAATTTTACCGCTAATACGGATATCTCTTCCTAGAGTAACCCCAGCACAGAGAGCCAATCTCAAAGCATCGGCACCATATTCATCAATAATCTCCAAGGGATCTATTCCATTCCCCTTAGATTTAGACATTTTCTGTCCATTCTCGTCTCTCACAAGTCCATGGATAACGATCTTTTCGAAAGGAACTTCCTCCGTGAAATACAAACCCAACATCATCATTCGAGAAACCCAAAAAAAGATGATATCAAAGCCTGTTACCAAAACACTTGTCGGATAATAGGAAGAAAATTCTGCCGTCTTCTCTGGCCAGCCAAGTGTTGCAAAGGGCCACAATCCTGAGCTAAACCACGTGTCAAGGACATCTGGATCCCGTGTTAAAGTTACATTTTCACCCGCTTGTATTTGAGCTTCTTCTTCTGTTTCCGCAACATACTCATTACCCCGCTCATCATACCAAGCAGGAATCTGATGCCCCCACCAAAGTTGACGACTGATACACCAAGGTTGGAGATTTTTCATCCACGCAAAATAAGTATTTTCCCATTGCTTCGGTTCAAATTGGACATCTCCAGATCGAACCGCTTCAACGGCCTTTTCTGCCAATTTTGGAGCATCACAATACCACTGCATTGTTAAACGTGGCTCTATCACAACCCCTGTTCTATCCGAATGAGGAACAGCATGTGAATGTTCTTCAATTTTTTCAAGGAAACCAAGCTGTTCCAATTTCTGAACAACTTTCTTCCGTAAATCTCTTACTGAAAGACCAGCACTCTCTTTTACCCAATCTTCAAAAACTTCATGACGCGCTTCTAAATCGGAAAGAACAAATTTTCCTGCTACATCTAGAATAATTGGCATCTCTAATTGATGTCTTTTTCCAACCTCAAAATCATTAAAATCATGCGCAGGTGTGATCTTAACAACACCAGTTCCTTTTTCTGGATCCGAATGCGTATCTGCTAAAATTTTAATACGACGATCAACAAACGGAACTTTTGCATACTGTCCTATATACTTTTCAAATCTAGGATCTTCGGGATGGACTGCAAGTGCCATATCTCCGAATAAAGTCTCTGGACGCGTCGTGGCAACACTTAAAAACTCACCACTCTCAAGGGGATATCGAATGTAATAAAGCTTTCCCTTTGTTTCCTTATTTTCAACTTCAATATCCGAAACAGCAGATTTTAAAGAAGAATCCCAGTTAACAAGCCTATAATCTCTTTTAATCAAGCCATCCTTATAAAGACGCACAAAAGCCGTTATTACAGCTTTAGAAAGCCCTTCATCCATTGTGAATCGTTCTCGATCCCAATCAGCGGAAGCTCCCAAACGCTTCAGTTGATCAATAATGATCCCGCCGGATTCCTCTTTCCATTCCCAAACTCTTTCGAAAAATTTTTCTCTGCCCAAATCCTCCTTGTTTTCCCCTTGGGCATCTAAGCGTTTTTCAATAAGAACTTGAGTAGCAATCCCAGCATGGTCTGTCCCAGCCTGCCACAAGACCTCCTTTCCTTCTAATCTCTTTCTGCGAATGAGAATATCTTGAAGCGTAAAAGTAAGCGCATGACCAATATGTAACTTCCCTGTAACATTTGGAGGTGGAAACATAATGGAATATGAATTTTTTGGATCAACATGAGACTTGGATGCATAAAGCTTTTGATCCAACCATTTTTTCATTAACTGTTTTTCGCAAAGAGAAGATTCAAAAGATTTCCCTAAACTTTTTTGAATCACTTCAGCTCTTCCTATTGTCTCATTAGGAATATCAATTGACATATATTCTCTCTTTTATCTCTATCAAAACAGGTGATACTTTTCTTTTTCTAAAGTATCTCAATAATAAAACTTATCGTCCAGGTTGCTTCTTTGAATAGTCACTCACACCAAAAGGTAGCCATTTAACTTTTTTGTAATAATCTGTCGCATCATATAAAGGAACAGCTAGTTTTAGATCTTTAGCAGTTAAACGGCCGATAGCGGCTGCAACAGAATATGAATTCGTAACAGAACTCGCTAAGGCACGTATCAATGTTTGCTGCGCTCCAAAAAGCATCTGTTGTTGTTGCAGCATACTCAATGTCGATGCCGTTCCAATTAAAGCTTGACGTTCAACACCCGCTAAAGCGACAACATACGAAGAAACCGCTGTTTTATCACTCGCAATACTATCTTGAGCCGCCTGATATTGGTCCCAACTCGAAGCTGCCAGCTGAAGCGCTAAACGGCGCTGTACATTAATCTCATGAAAGGCCCCCTGTGCGACTTGTTTTGCCCTTCTGACAGCAGAATACTCTTGCCCACCCTGATAAATTGGAAACTGAAAACCAAGCGTTGCGTATTCGTTCTCATATGAACTTCCTCCGTAGGCTTGGTTAACACTATCATTATATCCAATGCTTGCCGTTACTTTGGGGAGAATTGTAGCCCATTGAACTGAAATGTTGTTTTTTTGCTGTGCCTCAGCAAACTGAGCCTGTATCACATTTGGATTATTTTTAATGGCCAAAGTAACAGCTTCTTGTCGTGTTTTTACAGGCAAAACAAGAGGCTGCGGAGCCTCCAAATCAAACACAGGCGAAATACCAACGACTTGCCGATAAGTTGCCCGTGCGGCCTCTAAATTACCCCAAGCTTGCTGACGTGCTGCCGTAGCCGTAGCTAAATAACCTTGAGATTGTGCAACATCTGTACGCGCCACGCCACCTAAGCGAAAGCGGGTAAAAACAGACTTTGTTTGCTCTCTCAGCACTTTTTCGTTGGTCAGAGCTACGTTATAAAGCTGTTGATCAGAAACAACAGCAACATACGCATTCACAACTTGCATCAGCACCTGTTGTTCAATTGAAATGAGATGCGCACGTTCCGCACGAATTTCATTTTCAGCCATCTTAATACTATTAACGGTTTTTCCACCTTGAAATATGGGCTCTGAGATGACAACTCCTACATTGTACCCTGGATCACCATATTTATGTACTGTTGTCGTTGATTCATTTACGGTCTGACCATTCACCGTGGACTGCTGATTAAACTTATAACTCGAAGACCCTTGGTAATACGTCAGATTAATTGGAGCGGAGATCGTTGGGTGCCAACCAGACATTGCTGTAGGCATTGCCTCGTCAACAGCCCTAAGTTGCGCTCTCGCCTCTCTCAGTTGGGGATTCGTCAGATAAGCAGTTTCCATTGCCTGCTGAATATTATGAGGAACAAAATCAGGATCATCTGCTCTTAAATTTGCGGGCGTAATTTTATGCTTTTCAATCTCTGGGATGTCATCAGAATCTGGAATATTTTCGGGATCTAATTGTGCTGAACCAGAAGAAACTTTGTTGATTTGTTCCAGCTTCTTAGCGCTTGGAGGCGGAGCATTTTGAGCTAAAGCAGCGACATCACGTAATTTAGAAACAGTGTGTTCATTTAAAGGTGCGGCGTGCAACACCCCAAATCCCAACAAGGATGCAGAAGCCCCAGAAAAAAGAATAAATCTATGTCTTCTACTTTGCATTCTTGTAAAATACTCTTTCTGTTTCATGCTTCTCTCTGCATAAAATCTTTTAAACGCACAATCTCTTTTATCTCTTCTGATTTAAAAGAACAAACTTATCCTACATAACTCTTATAATAATTAAAGAAAATTTTAAATTTACATTGACAGAAGGAAATAAATCTCATAACTAAGAAGCACTTTCCAACAATTTAAGGAAAGCAAGTGAGGTTCGGTGGCAGAGTGGCTATGTAGCGGACTGCAAATCCGTGTAGATGGGTTCGATTCCCGTCCGAACCTCCATCTGCGCATTTCAGCGCATTGCAACCGCTTCCATTTTCCCCAAAAACCTGTATTTTCCCCTTTGTTATTCATTTCAACGACTTTCAATGAAATTTATTGCAATCCATATTCTGGGGGTATCTCAGGGGGTATTAAAAAATCAATGGGGGTATCATGCTGACAGATGCTTCAATTAAGCGATCAAAACCAAAAGAAAAGCCTTACAAGCTAGCTGATGCGCAGGGCTTATTTTTAAGAATAAACCCCAACGGCTCTAAGCTCTGGCAACATAAATACAGAATCAACGGCTCAGAAAGACTTGCATCTTATGGAGCCTACCCCGATGTCAGTCTGGCAAAAGCAAGACAGCTCAGAGATAAGACGAGGGAAAATCTTAGAAACAGTAAAGACCCTTCACTTCTGAAAAAACAAGAAGCTGTTATAAAGAAAAGCCAGCTCTCATTGAAAGAGCTTGGTGAACAGTGGCTAGAGAATAGACGAATTCTCTGGAGCAATAGACATTATCAAACAATTAAAAACAGCTTAGAGAGGCATATTTGGCCTTCCATTGGTAGGCTACCAAGCGGAGAAATAACTGCTCCGATGCTTCTTGATGTTTTACAAAAAGCAGAAAAGAATTCAACGGCTGAACAGGTTCGAAAATTCAGACAGAGAGTCGCTTCTATCTATACTTACGGCATCGCCTGCGGAATTGTGTCTGAAAATCCTGCATCACATCTCCAAGGTGCACTAAAACCGCCAGTTAAAAAACACCAACCAGCAATCACCTCACTTCCTGAGCTTCAAAAAATGATGCGACAGGTTGAGAAATACCAGTCAAGCATCGTATCTCAACTTGCCTTAAGGTTTTTAGCTCTGACTGCAACAAGGTCAGGTGAAGTAAGAAAAATGCGTTGGGTTGAGGTAGATGGTGAAACCTGGTCGATTCCTGCCGAGCGCATGAAAATGAAGCGTGATCACATCGTGCCTCTATCGAGGCAAGCATTGGAAATTCTCGATGTTATGAAAGAAATATCTGGGCGCTTTGAATTGGTCTTTCCATCGCCTCGCTGGATCAGGCGATCCATGTCCGATAATACCCTAAGCATCTTGTTACGAAGAGCTGGATACGAAGGGCGGCACGTTCCACACGGATTCCGTGCGGCATTTTCTACAATTATGAACGAAAGATACCCATTGGATAGGGGTATTATTGATCTTATGCTAGCGCACGTTTCGAAAAATAAAGTTGAAGCTGCTTACAATAGAGCAAGTCATTTAGAACGTAGAAAAGAGCTTTCTCAGATTTGGGCGGATCTATTTTTAGAATCCGCCCCATCTGCTAGAGACCTCATGCAGCGCATTTGCTGCTGATGTATTTGTCAATTTGGCTTTTTTTCCACCTCAAACATTGAGGCGTAAGCTTTATAGCTGGTGGAAACTGCTCTTTCTTAACCATGCGCCACAAAGTTGTTTCGCTCACGCCAAGAAATTGCATGACTTCTTGACGTGTTAAAAGTGTATCAGCCATTCCTCACCCCCTCCTTTGAAAAAATCTCTGCCAATCGCACAATTCCTTTGCGCGTAATTCTAATATCGTCTGAGAGCATGGTCTCTTGTGTTTTCGGGTTCACAAAGGAAGACGTATCTAAAGCGACATATCCCATTGATAAGCCGTAATGCGCTGGGCGTAGTCGCCTCTTACTATCTCGGCAAGACCACTTATGTTCTAAAAGAAATTCAGTAACTCGCTTTTGGCCAATACCCAGCTCACGTCCAGCATCGCGAACTTTCAAAGAAGAAGAATCACCTTCAATGAGCTTTAAGGCGTTATCTCTTTTTTCTAGCTCTTCAATCTTCTCTTGCTGTTCAACGGCAAGCAGTAATGCTTCTTTTAAATTTGTTGGAACCGCAATAGCTGGCTGTGCATTATAGCTTCCTGTTTTTCGAATAGCTGGCAGAATTTCTCCAACAACTTTTTCTTCAAATGCTTCTGCAGCTGGAAGTTTTGAACGCATCACTAATCTATAAAGATCACGTTCGGGAATCAGTTTCATGCCGTAAGATGAAGGGCACTCAATTCCTAACCGTAGCAGTTCGCGACTGTTAAAAAACTCCGAAGCTTTACAGTGTTTTCGAAGTGCATCTCTGGTATTGGAATATCCCAAAGCTGCGGCAACTTCATTTCCAACAAACCATGCTTCACCATCTCGATTGATAGCGGTTAAATTTGAATTATTAAATGAAAAGACGATTGTCTGATTTTCTTGCTTCTGAAGATGATTCATTTTGGTTCTCCATCACATCCGCAAAAAGGACACGGTTTGTATTTTGTATCTTCACTCATTTCCATCTCCTCAGCATTTCTCTGAATGCCTTTAGGTATCTTTTGTCAGAACTCTTCATTCGCTTTTTCAAACTCTTCGTCCGTTGCATCTGTATCCAAGCGTTCAAGTGTTTTTTCTAAAGCTTCATCAAACTTTGCTTTCAAATCAGGATATGCTTCCAAACGCTTTACACATTCGAAGTACCTTCCCTGTTTTTGAAAATCAGAAAGCTCACTGTGACTGGTTAACGCTTCAATCTTTCCAATTGTTTTATCGACCCAGACCTCCGCAATCTTTTTCTTCTCATCATGAGATAACGCAGTGGTTGAGATTTTTGACTTTTCTATTTTTTCTTGAGATGGGGTCTTCCCTTCCATTTCATCAAAGGTCATCTCGCCACCAAGCGCCTCTGGAAAAGCCATCCTTAAAGCCTGAGCTTCTGCGCATTTAGCAAGCTGGCCACGACTTCTTTTTTTCCACATCTGATTTGGCGAGCCATCTTTCTTCTCTGCGAAATTCTCTACCCACCACTCTTCAGCTGTGAAGTTACACAGTTTTCCATCAACTATCTTGCTAACTGTAATTCTACAAAATTCAGGATAGGAAACCGTCTCATTCCCAATTTTTTGAGTAACCATCTTTCCCCACTCGGGAGAAGATTTACCTGCATATTGGCCTGTTCTTGCTGCCAATATTCTGTACAGATAGATGCCTGGCATAATGGTATCTACCATTTTACCCAAAGATCTATCAAAAATTGGAACGATGTGGACAGGCTTTAAAAGCGGATCAATGCCTCTGGCATCACAATAATCTAAAACCTCAACTATTGATTCTTTCTTAGCCATTGGAAAAGTCGAAGAAGCCAAAACACCTAAAAGCTTTTCAACTGACCCTTTGTCACTGGGCGCTTTCCAAAGAACAATCTCACCACCAGAAGACTGATGTTGGGTTACAGCAATTTGGCTACTCATATTTCCCCCAATTTCTCTAAAAGCTCACAAGCTTCTTGACCGTTTAAAGACGAAAATTCATCCTCATCTTCTGTCCAAGTGCTTCGCTCATGAACATTTCTCACAAACTCAATAAGCTGGGGTAACATCGCCTGCTTTCTGCAAACTGCGTCATACTCTTCGTTTGTCATTTTCTTTTCACTCCAGACACTCTTATTGTGGTGCCGCCTTCTTCTAATTTAACGCCTGGCACTACTGGATTTAACTTCAGCAGCGAATTCAAATCTTTTGTGATAACGTGACGTTTTGTTTCAAAAACGCTTGGATAAGCAGCAAAAAGCTTATCTTCATCCAGAACGAGAGCTTTATTTGGTGTCTTTGAAAGACGAACCTCAAAATCACCAACGATCCGTTTAATTTCACCGTCTTTTTGAGCCTCTTCCATTTCTGAAATGATTGTTGTCTTCAAATCATCTGAATATTCATTCAATGATTTTGAAAGCCTAGAAATCACTTCTCTTGTTAAAACGGCACTATCAAATTCATCCTCTTTGGATAAAGCCGTTGAAAACTCTTTCAGAAGAAATTTAAGCTTTGAAGGAAGATTTAGAATTTTAATCTCTAAACTTTCTGCACTCATCAATGTTTCGACTTCATTGTTAATAGATGTCATTTGCTTCCCCCTAACCACCGAATGAAACGCTTTAAGCTCCAACGCTTGTTTGACTTAACGGCCTTCTTCTCAATGAGAATGACCGAGATTGAGATGATTTCTTTGTCCTCATCTTCGTAAATTTTAGACAAAAGTTCCCCGTTGACTGTTCCAGTCATTTTGAAAATTCCTTAATTTTGTATGATTTTTAGTTTTTGATTACGGTAAACGAATGATCGTAATCATGAATGCTGCGACTGCGGCAACTAAGACAGAATAGAAAAAAGCTTCTGGCCAATTCATCTTTTTTCTCTCCTCTCAAGCAACACGTTCAACGACAGGAAATCCATACGCCTTGAGAATTTCCTCGGATTTACGCCTTCCAGAATTAGAGCAAAGACTTTCTCTTTTGATGACCATAATGTCAGAAAGAATATCCTCTAATTCAGCGACCTTATCTTCAAGAGCTGAAGTGTTGCACTCGTCAACTTGCCAAAGACGCCTGTCAGAGAGCTGCTTTTGAATTTCACCAGAAATCCTATCAATCTCAGAAACATGTTCTAAATAATCTTCGTTTGAATCTTCACCCGACCAATGAGATGCCTCATAAGCCGTATCAACACCAAAATCCCTTCCCCGAACACTTACAGACATAATATTCCCCTCTCTTGGCGCACTTCGGTGGGTATAGAGAGGATCCGAAGCGCATAGTTTCTTTCCTCTTGATTCTTAATGTGCAATATTTATGCACATATATCAAGGCAAAAAATTAAGTTTCGTGCATTTTATTTGCACTTTTACATTTCCATGCTAAAAAGAGATTGGGATCATAGCTCAGTCAGGTAGAGCGCCTTGCAAAAGGAAGACGTCGGTTCAAATCCGCCTGATTCTATTTTCGGCATAAAAAAACGCCCATTATATGAGCGGTAGAGTACTTACTTATGAAACAACATTGTGCGGATTGCAGTGCAAACACTATTGATAATTTTCTCAAAGAACTCACTGATCTATCGAGGAAACATAACCTCATCATAGATAGTGGAAAAATATTCCCACTATCTTATGAAGACAACCATCTTTCTTATGAATTGTCTGAGGGTAATATTCTAAGCTTTACGCAATTTTAAAGCTTATCCCAGAATTAGGACTTGGAATTTCTGATTCTGGTTCTTTTCCTTGAGAACTCCTTAGGTCGTCTAAGATCATTTTGGCCCTATATGCCATTCCAATAGCATTTTCCGACTCTTGACGAGGACGACTTGATTCTCTCGCTCTATATGTAACCAAAACGGCTGAATCTGACTTTCTTAAAACTTTCACACAAAGAGCCCTGATATAAAGCCTATTAAATTCTCCATCAGCTAATGTCTGAGCAGCTGTAGCAGGAACTTTTCGAGTACCTTTTGAGGTTTCCTCGGTTAAATTAAGAAAACTTCCATGCTGGATACTATCCTTCAGCGTCTTATCATCTCCATTATTGATTGCATCTCTCAAAAGATTCCCCCAATTCTCGCGGCCAGAATCATTTAAACGCCTGCTAATAAAAAGAACATCATTACGCTCATCTAACTCAAGTTCATCAAGCATGAGTTGACGGATTTCTGGCGTTAAATTTTCATATTTTAAAGCCATTTTACTTCTCCTCTTCACTAAAAATCTTCAATACAAATCATTTTACATTATCCCTTATTTATTTTTCTTCCATCAAAAGCGCAGATGACAGAATCTTATTCTGTGATATGAATAAATAGCTGGTATTTTCCAAATGGTCAGAAAGAATCCTTATAGGCGGGGGCTTCAAGAGTATTCATTCTGATTCAATATCAGCTATAGCAAGGGGCTTCTTATATACTTTTCTGAAGCCCCTTGCTTTCATATGGCAGGCAATAAAAAACCGCCCATGGGCGGTTGGGTTTTTAGAAAACTATCAAGTTACATTTCACTAAAATTTTAAGAGGATTTAAAATTCCTTCATCTTAAATAATCTGCCATCATTTCCTTCATCATGCAAAGTAAGGATAATTTCCTCCCCCTTAAAAAAAGACCTATCATTGTGAGGAATATCAGAATCTATTACCGTGATAATAGATTGAATTCCTAATGATGCATAATCTCTAAATACCGACACTAAATTTTGCTTTTTACGATCATCAAGTGACTCTAATGCGCCATCATGAAAAGTAAAACGTGGAAATTTATCAATCAAATGTGACTTTAAAATGGCCATATCAAAAGCAATACAAAGAAGTTTACGATATGTATGACCATCATCAGCGCTGGTTCTCATATCTCCATCTCCTAAAATATCGCCACTAAACTCCAAATGACCTCGCTTGTTAAGCGAAACGCTCAAAAGAGCTTTTTTATCAATTACCTCTTTAGAAAAAAAACTAAAACAAATACGTATTTTTGAAAAAAGACTTTCTTCATTAGTATTTTGTTCCCGAACATTTAATTCAATGTCAGATCTCAAATCTTCACATTCTTTTTCCAAAGAATGAATTTTTGCATTTAAATCATCTAACAATAAAAAGTACTTTTTTTGCTCCTTTAAAAACTGTATCTCCCCACGTAATATTGCAATTCGATGGGAAGATTCTTTATACTTACGAAAAGGATCTGTTTCCCCAAGATATCCCAATTGTTCTGAACGTATTTGCTCTAAGTTACTTAATTCTAAATCAACTTCACTTAGTCTTTTATCTATTTCTTGTAATTCTTCTTGAAGATATGACGCTCGCTCTTCCGTTATAGATTTATTAAAAGAAATTAACTGCTCGAAATCCTTTTTAATTTGTCCACCAAACAAAATGCCAGCTTCTTCAAATAGTTTCTCAGCTTTATTTGGATTAAATGAAATAGTATCTTCGTTCAGTGAGATGTCTATCTTCTTTTTATTCTGAACTAAAGAATACAGCTCCAAATTTAAAGATGCGATACGATCATTCGTATCTTTAACCAAATCCATAACGGTTGCTTTGTCTTGAAAGTCAAAATTAAACTCATCCAAAAACTCTTGTAATTTTTGTTCTTCTTGTTGCTTAAGCAACAAGATACCTTCTATTTGGCTTAGAGTTTTCCCTTGATCATTTACTACACTTTCAATCGTTTTTTTTTCTTGTTTTTTCTTAGAAATCTCGGATTCTTTTACATAATGCTCGTTAAGCAACTTCGCATCAAAACCCAATATATGTGCCAAAAATGGCTTCCAATCCCCATCCTTGAAACGATTATTGGGACAGAACAGATCTTTAAAATTTTCCTGCGAACGTAACAAATAGGGCATAATCTTCCGATATCCCCATGGATTCATAGACTTCCAATTAAGATACCCATCAAGGAGCTCTTTCGCTCTTTCTAATGGAACCTCATCGTGATCCCATTTATTACCTAGAGTTGAAAAATCCTGGTCTCCAACATTATGTGATTTAAAAGAGATTTTCGTTGGATTAGCAACGCTCCTACGCAATGTAAGGAATTTTCCGTCATTTAATTCTAGCTCAAGAAAAAAAACGTATGATTGAAATAAATCGAAATGCTTAAATAAAAACAACTTAGGATCTTTTTTTTGTAAAAAACAAAATTTTATCAAATTTAAAAGAGTTGTTTTCCCTAAATTGTGTGTATCTTTTTTCTTGTTCTCTGGAAGGCGAATTTCTCCAAGAATAACATTCAAACCGCTAGAAAACTTAATTGGTTTAAATTCCCCAGGTTTGTTTGAATATATTTTAGAGAGTTTCACTTATTTTCCTATATATTCTATGGCATCTGTCTTTTGACGATATTCAATCATACCCATTAAATATAAAAAATTTAAAGCAGGAAGAAAAAGAAAATTCCCTCCTGTAATTTGCTTCTTTGCTAGAGACAATAGCTCATTATATCCAACAATTCGAGATTTCCGTAACTTATTTAAAAGCAATAAAGACATATTTATAACGGTCTGGTCTGGATGAGAATATTTGGTTGGCCTTAACATTCTTGTGATTCTCCAATATCACAGTTCCAATACATATAAAAAAGCATTGCACGCGTTAAAGTCTTATTCCTCTTTAAGATGGTATCCCGTTCTACTAACAAGTCCATCAAATAATTCATAATCTTATCAAATGTCCGATAATCCTTACGACTTCCTATAATCTTAAACCTAAATTCCTCGACACATGTACTATATTTTTCTCTTAATGTTTCATTCTCGGGAAGTGCAAGAAATTGTCCTATCTGCCTCGTTTCTTTTAAATAACGCTTACATAGCTCATTAGAATACTCTTTTGTCATATTATTGATAGCATTCTTCTTCTCCAAGGACGTACGCTCTATAGGTGGAAAAACTTCGTGTTTAGGAATATTAGTGACAAAGGCAGCGATTGCTTCAATAATGTCTGCCAAATCATCTGGACTTACCATTAAAGGAAAATCTATAGGATCTATTCCACAAGTCTTTACAACATCAGGATGCTCTTTTAGCCAAAGTTCAATCATCTCTAAACCACACAGATATATAGACTCCTCTGGCAAATCACACTCAACTGAAATGTAACTGCGAATTTCACTCTCTTTTAGTGATGAAAGCTTTCTATTAGAAAAGAGTATATAATGATCTAGTTTCCCCCCAGACCGTAAATTTTTTATACGTGGAATTTCCTTACCAATAATAGTATTTTTGCGATCTTTGTCGAAGAAATCAGTGTTTGAAAAACTCTTGTTAATCCCGTTTGTATGCTTAGCTTGAATAATGGTTGTGCCTTGCCAAGGCGAAGTCCTACTGGGAAAATCATTAGCAGTTCCCACAAATTTTGCATCCCTTCCGCCATCACGTCCTTTTGAAAACCCTATTGTAGCTCTTCCAAGTACGTTCCTACAGAGAACAACAATTAGTTCTTCAAACTGATCATCCCCTAAGTCTTCATAACGATATTTCATTTAGAAAATCCAACGATATTAAGAAAACGTAATTTTTCACTTTTCTTCATCACTAAAACCTTCACCCCGATCTCTTTCTCGATATTAACGACAAATCGAGTCACTCCTAGATTATTGGTCGACTGCTGGTGAGAACATCTTCTATTTTCTTTCGGAGTTTACAAAGATGAGTTTCATACTTTTTTGATTTTTAAATATACGTGATTCTCCTTTTTAATAAATAAGGTTTTTATCTAATTGCATCCCTCCCGTACCTGACAATCCACTTTTAGAATGTGGCCTTCCCTTCATACTCTCCTATCTGCAATCACAATGAGATCTCAGGGAATATATATCAGTAAGATAAAAAATCTTTATCTCTCCTTCTCTCGTTTTTGCCGTAAAACTTGTTTCATCCTCGAAGTGTAAAGGCTTTACGACGATTGGATCATAATTAGGGCCATAGAACATATCTACTTCATCGCCTCTTGTGATGACGCCTTCCAAAACCCTTCTTTTTTCAACATCAGATGAATCCGTTGAATATGCAAACCCCATTTGATTTTTCCTACTCACTAAAAAAATTCCTGTTTTATTGGAATAAAAAAAGCGCAGAAAATCTGCGCTTTTTATTGAGCATTTTATTCCCACTCTCTGAAGAGCATAAAATTAAGAAAAACTTAAACACCGATGGCAATGCCATGGGGATAGATTGGAATGGTCTGGATGCTCTATATTCCCTGGCGGATTAAAATCATGATAAAGCTCACACTCTTCCTCAAATGCGACCTCTGGTGATCCTGAATACATAAACTTGAAACAAGAATAATCCCTAGCCTTTGCATGCTCTTTTAAGCACTCTGCCAAATCTGAATCTGATCTTCCCACGTAGTCAACATAAAAAGCAGTTCCAGTTTCATGGCCTAAAGCATAGACCCCGGCCGATTTTCTTGTAATAGCATTTGATATTTCGGAATTCGTTAAGGGATACGCTGTTCCCATGTTTGTAGAAGACATAATTCTATACTCTCAAAATGAAAGTGTTAGAAACACGCATCTGGAAATATATGAGCAGCCAATAGAACAATAGCAGTTCATTTCTCTAGGTGTACTTGCATAACACAAAAACAAGTCAACGTTTAATCAATGGGAGTTGCTACCTTCTGTCGACTTCTGTCGTTGGTGTTGATTCCTTAATAGCCTATTTTATAACAAGAAGCGAATTTAAAAGAAAAATTACAGGCCTTTTAAGAAAATACCTTCACACCAATCTCTTTCTCGAGATCAGAAACAGGCTCACGCTTGCATTGTGATTCCGCTTGGTTCTCACAGATAACAGCGTAGCTCTTGCCTTGTTTTACGTTGTAAACAGCTTTCCAGATGTGTGATGGAATTGAGAGCTTGCTGTATCCAATCACGCCCTTATCGCTCAAATATGCAGGACCAGTCACAACATAGATGTCGCCGCTCTTTTTGGCTTCTGTACGGGTCTTCTGCTCTAGGGCGTTCCAGACGCCAGAATTCATCTTCATATCTTGTGGGACGATGTTTGTAAGGGCGAAGCATTCCATTCTGGCTGATTTATTTGGCATGTCTCCACTGGGTGTCATATGGCCTCTTGCCCAACCTGAACCTTTATAATCCGCCAACATGGCTTGATATTCCGAGGAGATCTTGATGTCTTCGTGAAAGGCTTCTCTTCCATGCAATGCCTGAGCTTCCATAACGCTTTTTCTTGTTAGGTGTTCAGCGCTCCAGATTGGCTCTTTCATTTCTTTTGAGAAACCCACTGCATAAGCTTCTTGGCAGAGCGTCACGGAAGGCTTTTCTGTTGTTGGTTCTTTGCCATTCAAAAAGAGCGCTGGGCAGCTTTCTGCGAATGCAAAAGAGGGGAAGAGCGCGACCAATAAAAGAAACCGTTTCATAAATATCCTTAATTCAAAATTCTTTAATATTTTTCTAAGCGTTCCAAAGAAGCTTCTTTAATTCTTCCATTTATTTTTTTAACTGTCATTTGGATTTTTACATATTTTCCGGTCCAAAGTGCTTCAGTTAAGATTTCTCTTGTGTGTTGTGGTGGAAGCATTTTACCCAATGCGATACCCGTAACTTTAGACAATTTCTCTCCCTTTGCCGAAAAAGAAAAAATGCCTGTTGTTTCATTATATTCAATATTTAAAATCTTAACCTGTCCTGAGATTTTAAAAGTTTCATGATTTTCAAAACTGAATGGAATTAAATGTTGCCCCTCTTTAGATTCTTTTAAATCCTTCGATGGCACCAAATCAGCTTTATTTCCTTCTAAAAAGGTCTTCTTATGATCAGCTTTTTCTTTTTTTTCTAGAGACAATTTTTCTAGAGACAATAAGCGTAATAACTCCAACCCTTTATTTTTAAAATTCTTCTCTAACAGAACAATTAAAAGGGTCAAAGTACATAAACATACCAGTGCAACAATAAGAGGCATTTAAACCAACTTTCAATAATTATTCGTTAGGTTTCAGCCTACTCTGTTTTTCTGATTCTATACGCTATTTGCCTTTTTGAGGAATAGGATTCTTGTCTAAATAATCCATTGTATTTTCTAGCCACTCAGCAATATCTTTTGGAACTTTAGAATCTCCTCTAAGATATTGCAGAAAAGCCCCTTCCGACTAATTAAAAGCTCTTGCAGCGCTTGTTTGAGTCCATTCCAATCTTTTTAAACACTCTTTCAATCTTTCTGGGGTCATTTTAAAAGCATTCTTTTATAGGTCATCAAGTGCTTCTTGGCATTGCTTGATATGACCCTCAAGATAGGATTTTATTTCTGGTGTCCAGCCTTGAGGAATATCTCTATCACCTCTCATAATTGCCCTTATAGAGGATGAATTAACACCCAAAGCAGTCGCTAAGGGACTTTTCCAGCGTTCTTCTCCAAAGAGTGCCTTCCCTATCTTTTCAAGCTTCTCAGGTGTCATTTAACGAGATACCAAGCAATAACAAACGTTAAAACGGCAATAGCCCCATAAAAGCGCAAAACGTGCCATGTGCTATCATAAACGTGTGCTTCAAACCATTTCATTCTTCTTTACTCCCTTGGAAAAGGAGGGGTTTTCCCCCTCCAACTCCTTATTTTTTAAAAAATTGAACAATGGCTAAAACGCCTTGAATAATAGAGGATATGGAAGCAAATATTCCAAACCAGCCAATAATTAAATTTCTTGTTGAATTCTTCATTTTTAAAAGTCCTTTTAACTTTCTTACCAGTCCTGATTAACTGATATGTCCTATTATATAGGACAAAATAAAAGAAAAGGAAAGAGAAAAAATGAATTTATTTTATAAAAATACAGAATTTTTAAAGGGAAAAATGTTCAAATATAGCAAACAAAGCAGCAACAAGACCCACGAAAGCCACAAGGTAACCCCACATTGCAGCATAAGTTGGCAAATGGGGTATTTTCTCATTTTGAACGTCTAGCTTTGAGTTTACCTGAGCCAGTCCATCAGTGATCTTGTTATTCACTTGCGCCAAACCGTCGGAAAGATTGTTATTTGCTTGGTTTAGTCCATCAGTGATCTTGTTATTCACTTGCGCCAAACCGTCGGAAAGATTGTTATTTGCTTGGTTTAGTCCATCAGTGATCTTGTTATTCACCTGCGCCAAACCGTCGGAAAGCTTATCAAGTTTTCCGTTCATTTCTCTTAAAATGGTTTTTGTATCCTGAGCTGTTTGCTCTAAGAGGGCGACACGAGTTTCCATAGTAGGAATATGACCCCCACCATCTCCACCGTCAAGAGGTGAACCTTTTGGGCGGAAAGCATCTATGTTAACCACCTTATTCATCTTTATCATCACCTCGCAGCAAAACAGCCTCTGAGAAAATTTGAACATTCCCACAATTTGAGCAAGCAAAACTATATGTTGGGTAATATTTACCTAAGATGTTCACAGGAAGAACAGTAACTTCCTTCCCATAACCAAGAAGGACAAACCCTTCTTCTTGATTTTTTCCACAAACTGGACATTTGAGAGCAAGACCTTTTTGTCTGAAAAAATTTAGAAACTCTTCTCTTCGCTTTTGATAAAAATCAATCGCTGATTGCTCATCGTTTATTTCAGACATGCTTCCCTCATTTAATTATTCCACAAACAAAAAGCGCAGCCATTAGCCGCGCTTCTGTACTATCTATTTCCAAACCCATTTCCCAGCCACACGGCCTATAATTCGAATTTCTGAAAAATCCATTTCGTACATCGGATACGTTGAATTTCTGGAAATTATCCGAACCATTGCACCTTTAGATTTCGGAATTATCTGCAACTGCTTTAAGAAATTCCCTTGGTCAGATCCAAAAACATAAACGCCATCATGGGTCAGCCTATTATAGCTTAAATCAATTAAAATCCGTTCTCCTGGACTATAATCTGGCTCCATGCTGTCACCAGCAACCAGCATAATTGCCAGCTTATTTGACGCCTCAACATTGACACCAGCCAAAAAAGACGGTGGAACGAACCAAATTTTTGATGCGTTTTCAACGTCAGAAATAGGAATCATACCACCACCTGCTGAAGCTGAAATATCATATTCAGGAATCTTTATCAGGCCTGAATGGGGAGCATTTTTAGGATCTTCTTGAGCTGATCTATCAATCGCCTCATCTATCTGTGAATCTGGCAAAGCAAGCTCCCATACCTCATCAAAAGTTACTGGTGGCTTTCCAAGGCCTACAAAAATTTTCTCTAATTGTTGAACCAGAGGAACAGGCAAGAACTCTCTTTTTTGATTGGTTTCATTGGCTCTATAGGTCGACCACCTATTACCCAAACCAAGCCGTCTAGCTGTCTCTCTAAGACTCAGGCCAGTACGCTCTCTTAATGCTCTTAATTTATCACCAGTAGTCATTTTCATTCTTTCATTATGTACTAAAAATTCGCACATGTAGTGTGCATAAAAAATGCTTTACTAGTGTGTATTTTTATTGCACAAGAGAAGAATGAATTACACAGCACACTTAATTGATGAAACTTTCAATGGAACACGCAAACTTGCGCGAGCTTTGCGTGTTAGCCCATCAACTGTTCAAAGTTGGAAGAAAAAAGGGAAAATCCCAGCTTCCAGATTACTTGAAATCGAAAATTTGACAGGAGTTTCTCGTGAAAAATTAAGACCTGATTTATACACCTACCCCACCGCGAAGGAGGCGGAGAAGAAATGAAATATATTTCTCCTTTCCGATACCCTGGCGGAAAATCTTGGCTTGTTCCAAAAATCAAAGCCATTGCCCAAGAATGGTATCCACAGGGCTTAGACAAAATTATTGAGCCTTTCTGTGGTGGAGCAAGCGTTTCTTTAGATTCAATTGCTAAAGGCTGGGCAAAGAAAGCTCATTTAAATGATCTCGATGAAAAAATTTATAATTTTTGGAATGTTCTTATTGGGGGTATCATACGAGTAAATGGCCTCTCAGATAGCAATTGCTTTTTTAACTGTTTACAAAGAACTAAAACGCCAGAAGATTTTTGGTGCAGTTACCCAGAAGAAACAAGCTTTGAACCTTCTGGTAGCCCATGGGAAGAAGCATTAAAAACTCTAATTCTAAACAGAACATCTTTCACTGGCTCTATTTATCCTGCTCTTTCTGGGAAAATGGGAAAGGGCCACACAAGATGGAATCAAGAGAAGCTTTTTAAGAGATGCCAGCTGATCAATGAAAAGAAAGATCAGCTGGATATTTCAAACCTAGATTGGTTTGATTTCTTAGAAACACACCAAAAGAGCAATGCGCTTTTCTACATTGATCCTCCCTATATCACAGCAGGTAAAAAACTTTACCGACATTATAATGTTTCGCTTCCTGATATTTTGAATACCACTCGCAAGCTTAAAGGTGGCGTCATCATTTCATACGAAGATGATGAGCAAGCTGAAATGCACGCTAAGTGCCAAAATTTCTGGGTTCAGCGTGTAAAGATGCCTGCTGGAAAAACGGAGCTTCTCTTCTTAAAGGAGCCAGAGGAATGAGCAACCTTCCAGCAACTATTTCCGAAAAAACAAAGCAAGAAATTGCACATTTAAAGGAGTACAATACGCCACTCCATGAAGATGAGCTTTTAAATATCTGCAAACACTGGCTGACACGCATCAATCTTTGCTGCGCTTATCCCGTTTCGGAAACAATTCTTGCAGCTAAAATCCCCTTATATGCAAAAACGTTCCAACATATTCCAAACATCTGCTGGTCAGAAGAAAGCCTCAGAAAATTCTGTGCAGAAATGAAGAAATTTCCATCGACTGGAGAGCTTGGTGAATTCTTCTCAAAGATTCAAAAACCATTCCTTGCAGAGTTAAGCTTTTTAAGAAGACAGCAGCAACAAGCCCTTGAGCTTGCCCAGCTTCGCTATGAAGAGCCGAGAAAACCGATTTCTCAAAAAACACTGAATGAAGCCCGAGCTTTTATCAAAGCAGGAAAAGCAAAGGCTGAACTGAGCCAAGCGCAATGGCGTGAAGAGCAACAAAAAACACAACAACGCATTAGAGAGGCATTAGTCGCATGAGTTTAGAAGCTATGCACTGGGCTTTTAACCAGCAAGACACAACACCTTCAGAAAAAGTATTGCTCCTTGCGCTCGCAGATCATTCTGCGCCTGATGGAGAATGCTGGCCGTCTATCCCTCTTCTCATGAAGAAAACCTCCCTAAGTGAAAGGGCTGTTTTTAACAACTTAAAATCACTTTCAAAAAGGGGTGTTATTAGAAGAGAAAAAGGACATCACAAAAGCATCACAACTTTCTTAAATTTTGATTATACCCCTGCACCAGATGCACCCTGCACGAAATGCACCCCTGCATTAAATGCACCTCAAAGGGTGCAGGAAATGCAGTCAAGGGGTGCAGGAGATGCACCCAAACCATCATATAACCATCAATTAGAACCGTCAGTTAAAGAAAAAAATTCTAAAAAAGAAAATTCTTCTTCCTCAAAATCAAAATCTGAAATTCAAATCTGCTCCCCTCCAAAAGTCAAAAGAGCAACAAGGCTTTCCGAAGACTGGGAACTTCCCGATGAGGGAATCACCTTCGCTGAAGACCTTGGCCTCAATGTCCCAATGACCTTTGGAGCTTTCCGAGACCACTGGCTGTCTAAAGCTGGAAAAGATGCCTGCAAACTTGATTGGCTTGCAACGTGGCGTAACTGGTGCCGAAAGAAAGTTGAGTGGCAAACAACATCCGTCCAAACAACGAAAAAGCCCCCTGTTCAAGCATCCTTTGGTGTCAATGTGGCGCAGGGAACTGCTGAAAGATTTTTAAGAGAAAATGGAGCAAATTTATGACAGAAGAAACCAAACAAGTTGGCGGTATCGCCGTGGATCGTCTTCGTTCAATCATTGAGCGTGTTGAGCGCCTCGAAGAAGAAAAAAAGCAACTCAGCGAAGACGTTAAGGACATTTTCTCTGAGGCTAAATCTGAGGGTTTTGATGTAAGGGCCATCAAGAAAATCCTTCAGCTCCGCAAGCAAGCGCCTGCCGAAATTGAAGAGCAGGAGAATATTCTCGATGTCTATCGTCATGCGTTAGGGATGTAAAAATGAGCACCAAAGTAAATCACTTTCCCGAAGCCTCAATCTTTCTCGATGAGAATAAAAAGCCATGCGCCAAAGAAAAATCAGCTTGGCGCATCAAGCTCACTCTCGCTGGCGAAGGAACATACACCTGCAAGCTCATGAAAAAATCAAATTGTGTTGCAGGCTTTCAGAAAGTCCATGAAGAAATCTACAATCGGCAGTGTGATTCACCTTCCCTCATTTTTGATGATTACGAAGCCAAGTTTGATGAGAAAAACGCCTTAGAAGCACTTCTCACTCAAGCGTTTCCTGTTACGCCTTCAAGAATGAAAAAAATTCCCTGTCCGCTTAATCCAGATGGCTCAATCAAGAAAAGCGGTGCTGTTCGATTAGTAGGAAAACAATGAAACGGTTTAAGCAAAGCAAGAAAACAGCTGCCGAGCGGAAGGTCACAGCGCATCTAATGCCAGACAATAAGCCAACGCCAGAGCGTTTACTCAAAGAAGATTATGAGAAGATTGGTGGAAAGTTCCTGCGCTCCAATACCGTTTCTGAGCTTGAAAGGCGTGGGGTTATTTCTGGAGATGCTGTAACTGCTGCGAAGCGCTGGCTTGTGGATTTCATCTTTGCGACTGAAGGTTATGCTGATTTTCTCAAAGAACCCCTTTCAGATGAGGCCAAAGAAGAAATTGAAAAATACGGCTATGGAAATGTTGTCACTTTCAATCTCGCCCGAGCAAAAGCTTCCTCAAAACTTTTAGATGTAAAACGAGCACTTGGAGAATGTTCTCACAGGAGGCTGGTTTTACTGCTTGGCGAGCAGATTTCTTTTACAGCTATCGGTAGAAGGCTTTTCCCATTTTCGTGCCCTACACGGCAGAGAGACAAAGCCTCAATCGAATGTGCATATATTCTTGAGCAACTGGCCGAATTTTATGGCTATAAGAAGCCAATAGAAGCATTTCATCTGAAGCCTTGACCTTAATCGGATTCTAGTTAAGACTACAAGCAAGAGGCGTGATAACCTCGCAAGTCGGCTAGCTCACCCGTTAACTATGAGCCTTTTTTATGCTCGGTTGAATTATATTCAGTCGGGAGTTCTTGCCTATAAAAGACCTGTAAAGGGAAAAGCAAGAGCAGTCATTTGCGCTGTTATCACCCTCCCGACTTCCATAATATCGTGGTTGTCTTTCCGTGATAAGAAAGCAAAACAATGCAAATTCAAGTCTCCAATCCGACAAGCAGATACCTCTTGGCGCTCATCAATGACTGCGAAGGCTTCGCAAATGGTGCCAATCCCGTTAAACCACAATCAAGAGATACGTTTATATACAACGTTATAAATCGCTTGAAGGTGATTCATAAAATTATCATATCCCCTTCTGCGCTTTCAAATACAATGTCTAGATTAAAAAATACTGTTCCTCATACCATGTCCTCTCGCGAGATCGCACGCATAACAGGGAAGAAGCATTATAACGTTTTAAGAGATTGCAGAGATATGCTTTCTGGACTTAATTTTAATGCCCTCAAATTTGAGGCAATTGAAAAAGACGCTAGAAATAGGGACAAATTAGTTTACCTCCTCCCGAAAGATCTGACCTTAACATTGGTCTCTGGCTACAATGTCAAAATGCGTCATGCCATCGTCAAGCGCTGGATGGAATTAGAAGGAGGTGCCACCTCTCAAACAGAATCCTTTTATGAGAAAGAAGATTTTCGGAAATTTCTGATGTGGCAAATTGATGGCGTTGTAATTCCGAATGTGAAGGAAGTAAAAGAAAATATCGAAAATCTTTCAGATGATTACCTGAAAAGCATTTTGAGAGGACTTCTTTGGAGAGGCACTTTAAACGATTTCGCCCCTTACATCCTTTCGTACTTTCCTAAGAAATCCATATCATCTGGAGCTTTGACACTTTTTCCCTCTCCAGAAGGGGAAAAGCCTCAACTCCTAAAGATACGGGAAGCCTGTAAAATGCTGAGTATGAATCAGAATGAATTTTCAAACCTCATCATCAGCCATGGCTTTGCTACAAGAGATGAAAAAAGAAGACTGATTCCCACGAAAAGAGGCATTAAAGAAAAAATTGTTGTCCATTTTCACTACAAAAGAAGTGGTGCTATTGGTGCTAGGATACCGCTAAAAAGCATTCCTTTTATAAAGAAGTTACCTTTTTTGCTTGGATAGACAAAAATCACCTTGACAGTGCAAGGCAGTCTATACCATAAAAACAGTATAGTAACGAATTCGTGTGTTTAGATGAATTCTGTTTACTAATCCTTAAATGTTAAAGCCCCACTTTCTTATTGCCCGTGGGGCTTTTTCTTTGGGAAATTGAGAATATCTCAGCACGTCAGAGTGCGCTTCTAGCAGGTTTAAAAACCTGTGCAGTATCGTGTCGGCGACCATGCGGCAGTTGCCATCTTCCCTCTCTAAATTTGTAATCAAAAATATCGAAAAACAGCGTTTTGTAATCATTTTGGATGAGATGTAATCGTTTTGAACAGAAAACGTCCATTTGTAATCGTTTCAGTTTTTCATCGCATCACAGAAAATAATGGCACGCCCAACAAAATATAGTCCTGAATTGGTTAACCAAATATGCACGCTGATTGCTGACGGTTTAACACTTACCTACATTTGCAACTCAGACAATAAATACCCTGATATCAGCACTTTTTGGGATTGGTTGAATAAGTATCCAGAGGTTTCCCAAACATACGCGCGTGCGCGCGAGGCACAAGCTGAAGTTTTAGCTGACCAGATTATCGAAGAAGCCGACAAGGCAACGCAAGAAAATGCCAACGCTGTCCGTATTAAAGTTGATGCGAGAAAATGGGTGGCTGAACGGGCCTCCCCTAAACGCTGGGGCAACAAACAATCCGTTGAGCATTCTGGCGAAATTCAGGGAAATATCAGCAAAATTGAAATGATCGTTATAGACCCGCCTAATGGAGATACTTCGACCAAAAATTGCGAGGGTGTTTCTTCCTCTTCTTGAGAGAGAAAAACGCTACCTAGGAGCTTATGGCGGACGAGGATCTGGAAAATCAACCTTCTTTGCATTGTTCATTGTCATTCGAGCCGTACAGCAAAGTGGCTTTAGGGCCGTTTGTATCCGTGAGACAAAAGAATCAACGAAAGATTCCACTCAGGCATCCATCGCAAAACAAATTTTTGCCCTCGGTGTTGGACATCTCTTTGATATCCAGAATGATAAAATCAAAACGCCTGGCGGCGGTGTCATCATTTTCCAAGGTCTTCAGGAACACAATGCTGATTCCATTAAATCCTTAGAAGATTTTGATGTTGCGTGGGTCGAAGAAGCTCAAAAAATAGGCTTGCGCTCTTGGCGCTTACTACGCCCCACCATCAGGAAACCAGGCTCACAAATCTGGGCAAGCTGGAACCCAGAAAATGAACACGCTGCGGTAGATAAATTTTTCCGAACAGGTGCAGACCTCAGAACTGCATGTGTTAAAGCAAACTACAGAGACAATCCTTGGTTCCCTAAAGAACTAGATGAAGATCGAAAAGACGATCTAAAAAGGATGGATCCGTCTGAATATGCCCATATCTGGGATGGTGAATATCTCACCATCTCAGAAGCAGTTATCTTTAAAAACCGTGTTCTTTATGAACAGGACATTGAACCACCTTTAAATACACGTTTCTATCACGGCTTAGATTTTGGATTTGCGAATGACCCAAGCGCCTTTGTCCGATGCTGGATTGATAATGAAGATAGCCTATGTATTGATGTCGCTGAAGGCAAAGAAGGCATTGAAATTGACGACCTTCCCAACCTTTTAAATACAGTTGAAACAGCAAAAAATTGGCCGATAAAAGCTGATGGTGCACGGCCAGAAACGATTTCCTATCTTGCACGCAGAGGTTTCAGCATTTCAGCCGCCAAGAAATGGCAAGGATCTGTTGAAGACGGTATCGAGCGTCTCAAAGCTTTTAAATGTATCAAAGTCTCGAAAAAGGCTGAGAAAATAGCCAGAGAGTTTCGTACATACAGCTACAAAGTTGATAAGCGGACTGGCGATATTCTGCCTAAGATTGAAGACAAGAATAACCACTGGATTGATGCCCTGCGCTATTCACTCGATGGCATCATCACCAATAAGCGCACGATGCCCTCTTTCGCTAAATATGCTCGAAGAAGATTTTAATGTCGCTCCCAATTTTTAAAAAATGGTTTTGGGTTAGAACACCTGAAGTCGAAAAAGTACTTGAAAAGATTGAGAAAAAATCTTGGTTGAACGGCTTTAATACCGAACTTGGTAAAAGAGTTTCTGGAGCACTCGTTCTTAAAAATCATTTTAAAGCTTATGAACCCCCGCCTCGTGTCGTCCCTGAAGGGTACTGCTCTGGAATGGCAACAGACAGCGCTATCATGGCGCAAGATGACAATCTCACTGATTGGGCATGGATTGAAGCTGGTGCAAGTCGAGTAGAAAGTTGGCTTGCCGATGGCATTGGCTTTCTTGGGTATCCCTACCTTGCTGAAATGGCTCTGCGTGTTGAGTTCCGTGGACCTTGTGAAATTTTAGCTGAAGAGCAAGTGCGTGAATGGATAAACATCACTTCTGTTGGATCCAAAAAAACAATTGATGACGATGAAATCTCATCAAAAATTAAGGAAATTGAAGTTGAGTTTAAACGCCTCAATGTTAAGCAGACTATACGGCAATATATCTTAGACGGTTTGCTTTATGGCTTAGGTCATATTTGGATTGATATTGAAGGTGTTCCTATCACTATTGATGGTCAAAACATTCCCCTAATTTTAACACCAGAAGCGAATTTAAAGGGAAAACTAAAACGCCTTGAAAACATCGAAGCTGTTTGGGCTGTTCCTAACTTATACAATTCTGACAGTCCGTATCAGGAAAACTATTACAAACCTATAAACTGGTGGGTTCAAGGAAACCTAACACACCAAAGCAGACTTTTGACAAACGTTCCTTTTGTTGTGAGCGATCTATTTAAGCCAGCCTTTAATTTTGGCGGACCATCTCTCACTCAATTCCTACGGCCTTATTCTCACAATTTCCTTCGCATTCGGAATTCAAACGCCAATATCGTTTCCAATTTTTCAAAACTCGTTTTGAAGACAACGATGGCAGCTGAAATGGAAACTGGCGCTGCGATGCAAGGTATTGAAGGCCGTGCAACTGTTTTAAGGAATTTGTCAGAAGGTCAAGACACAATTGTCTGCGATAAAGAAGCAGAAGATGTTACGATTGTCTCTGCGCCACTCAGTGGACTGGATCATCTCTACGCTCAAGCTCAAGAAGCTCAGGCAGGTATTGCTGGTATTCCTCTTGTAAAATTGTTTGGAATAACCCCCACAGGATTAAATGCCTCTTCTGATGGTGAAATTCGCGTCTTTTATGACAAGATCGCAGCCCAGCAAGAAAAGACATTAAGACCTGCTCTTGAAAAGATTTTAAAGCTTGTTCAGCTGCACCTCTGGAATGAAATTGATCCTCGAATTGATTTCGAATTTAATCCGCTATGGCAAGAAGATGCTGGCGAGAAAATCAATCGTAACAAAGCCCAAGCAGATATTGACGCACTTTATATCACTTCGGGTGTTGTAAGCGCAGAAGAAGCTAGAGAGCGCCTTAAGAATGATGTCGATAGTCCTTATCACAATGTTGATTTATCAGCGCCGCCTCCTGAGCCTCCTGAAATGGCAGACAGCGACCTCAACTCTTTGATGAAACATGACGAAGAATCAAATGATTAAGCTTGTATCTCCTTCTGGAAAACCTTTGCTGCTTTCTGCCGCCCGTAAAAGCGCAGCTGTACAAGCAAATTATTACAAAGCCTTGCATCAACTTTTAGAGAGTATGAATGCAGACATTGTTCGGAAGATTCACAAAGCTTACAAGCACGCAGAGCCTGAGATTTTAGCGACTGATGCTGAGTTTGAAGAAAGCGAGCATCCGAGAGATGAGCATGGACGGTTTGCGAAAGCGCAAGGTGTTAAACAGATTCATAGATACGAAGATCTGCAACATAAACATAAGCCTATTTTAGACAGAATTGCGAAAGAAGCAGGACAAGAAGCACATGTTATCGGAGAAGTTTCTCATCCAGATGCCTCTCACATTGCTGTTCCTGTAATTGCTTATAGAGGAAATGTAAAATATGGCTTAGAACACATTGATGCACATAAAAAAGATTATGAACGAAGAGGCTTTAAAACAGCCTTATCATACGCATTTCATATCGTTCAAAATTACAACGAAGATTTGAAAGATAAAAAACATGGCTCACGAATTTTAGCGATTAAGCCTAAAGCAAATGAGAAGCTAGCAGACATAACTGCCTTGCACATTCATCCTGCTAAGGATCATTACAGTGTAACAACAGCTTTCCCAGAAAGAATCTCGCAACTTTTAAAATTAGAAAAAACGGTCAAAGAAGCCAACTCTTCTTTTGCTAATCAACAAAACGCATCTGATCAGGAGCTTATCAGACCATCAGCAGAGGATGCTGTTGCGATGGACATTGTGTCTGGAACTGCGACCGTTTCCACTAATATAGATTTTTATTCTCCTCTTTTCAAGCAACTAGAAGAGCCAGTTTTACTTGCACAAGACGCTTCCCCCCTCTTCAATCTTCGCTCCATCGTTGACGACTTAACCAAAGAATGGACATCAGCTTGGAAAAAGAAAGCCTTCGAAATTGCGAAAAAGTTCGTTCTTGGTGGTGAGAAGCATTCCTCTTTTCAGTTCCAACAGGTTCTCAAAAAAAGTGGCTTCACGGTCAAATTCAGGCCAACAGAAGAAATTAAACAAGCAATGGCCTTGTCTATCGCTGAGAATGTAAGCCTCATTAAATCCATTGCCTCAAAGTATCTCACAGATGTGGAAGGCGCTGTGATGCGCTCCGCACTCGCTGGGCGTGATTTGGCAACGCTCTCAACTGAACTTGAAGAAAAATATGGTGCTACAAAAAGACGTGCCGCTTTTATCGCAAGAGATCAGAACGACAAAGTTACTGCCGTTGTAAATAGAGAGCGCCGTTTAGCCCTTGGTATTACGCAAGCTGTCTGGATTCATGCAGGAACACCTAAAAAGCCAAGGCCTCGGCATCTTCGGGCAGGACATGAAAAGCTTATCTTCGACATCGCAAAGGGCGCACCTGTCGGCGATGATAATGGAAACTACGTCCAACCAGGCGAAGAAGTTTATTGTGGATGTACAAGCCGTCCGATTATCCCAGGCTTTGAAGATGATTAACCTTTGAAGAAAAACTTAACATGAAAACAATGGCACACGACCGTATCGGATCCGTTCGTTTTGAAGATGATCATGGCATCATGCGTGTTGCCACCTCTCCAATTTCCAAAGCGAATGTTTGTCCTTATTACGGCAGAGAAATTCCTAAACATACTGAATTGGGGCTTGATAAAGAGAAAATATATAATCTTTATCGACACCCTGATGAGCTGAAAAAAGGTGCAGATACTTTCAACGGAATTCCGCTCCTAAAAGAGCATCTTCCCGTAAATGCTTCTTCACCTCCAACAAACTCTGTTGTTGGAAGTGTTGGAAGCAGTGCCACTTTTTCAGATCCATACCTCACAAATTCTCTGTCTGTCTGGGATGAGGAAGCCATTAAAAAAATTAAAGATAACAGTCAGAGAGAACTTTCCTGCGGTTATGACTATGACGCTGATATGACCCCAGGAAAAACCCCAACAGGGGATAAATATGACGGTGTAATGCGGAATATCAGAGGCAATCATGTCGCTCTTGTTCCCGAAGGAAGAGCAGGAAAAGACGTTCTTGTTCAAGATGAAGCGTTAAGAAAACCAATAATTGAAGGAAACATTATGGAAATGACAGCCATTATCTCGGCATTGCGTGATTCATGCCCAGATAAATCAGATGACGAAATCAGAGCAGCTCTCAGTGCAATGATTTCAGCGCTTAACAATTCCCCAGAAGGAGAAGAAACACCTCCTCCCTCCGAATTAAATGGCGATGAAGATCTTGAAGAAAAAAAAGCAAATGAAATCCGTGCTGGCGAGGAGGCTAATAAAACTTTGGATAAAGAACGAAAAAATGGAACTGATCCATCGGGAGCAACCGATGAAGGTGAAGCAGAAGCCAACGCAAATGAAATTGCTGGCGGTGAGAAAGCCAATAAAACACTTGATAAAGAGCGAAAAGATGGCACTGACCCTTCGGGAGCAACAGATCAAAAATCCGTTCAAATGGCGATTGATAAAGCGATCCTCGCAGAACGCTCACGCCTAGCTGCAGCCGAGAATGCAAGAAATGATGTACGACCTCTTGTTGGTGAAACAATGGGATTGGACACTGCCGATGCTATTTATGCCTACGCTTTGAAACAACGTGGCATTTCATCAGCAGGTATCAATATTGCTGGGCTAAAAGCACTTGTCAGAGCAGAAAAAGAAAAAATTGCTCCCTCTCGCCCCCAAAACTCTATGGCAACAGATTCCGCTTTTAAAAATGTGAAAGTGCCAAAAAAACTTTAAGGATTTAAAAAATGTCTTTTCAAAAAAAAGTAAATTACAACTGGCCAGAAGGCTATCCTGGCGGAATTGCCTCCGCTAATCCGCGCAGGACTGTTGTTGCTCCACAAGGTGGTTGGAGAGCTGGAACAAATGGCGTAACCATCGCCTCCTTTGCTTGGGCTGACCCCACAGATGATAGTGGACAAACCCTAACAAACAAAGCTCCTTCAGCCGTCATTCCAGACGGTTTTATTTTGCGTGAACAGCAGGGTTTAACAACGCAGTATCTGCAAGATGCAACCATGTCTATTCCAGAAGGCTTTGGGGTCGTTATGGTAGATGGTGGGGATTACTTTGCGCTTTCCTCCACAGATGCCACACGAGGGCAGGCTATTTTTGCAAACACAGCTGACGGATCCATTCAAACAGCAGCAAAAGGCTCAACAGTTTCTGGAGCTGTGGATACAGGATGGATTGTGACACGTGGCGCACCTACTGGACAAGTTCTGATTATGACAGGGCCATTGGAATCAATGCTGTCTCTAAGCGCTGCTTCTCCAACATCCTCCCCATCCAAATAAGGAAAATAAATAATGTCCGCAAAATTATCTCCTAAACAGCTCAAGCAAGGCTGGGGCGTTGAAGGCGTTTTCGATATTAAAATGGCAAGTGACGCTGCTATCCCTGGCTATTCCTCTGTTTTAAATCCAAACAGCGGTATTCCATTCATCTTTTCCACTTGGTCAGATCCAAGGGTTATTGATGCCATCATCACTCCAACAAAAATGGAAGAGACTTACGGCGTCTCTCAAAAAGGTGACTGGCTAACAGATACAGCACAGTTTCCATTTACAGAGCTTTCTGGACGTGTTGAAACTTACGGTGACTACTCCCAAGGTGGTGATGCAAGCGCAACAGCTAACTGGGAACAACGTCAGTCCTATCATTATCAGCTTTGGACAAAATGGGGCGAAAAAGAAGCTGCCAGAATGGGATTAGCAAAAATTGACTGGGTCAATAAACAGAACGCAGCTTCAATTTCTGTTCTAAACAAAGCCAGCAATCGGATCTCTGGTTTTGGTATTCAAGGATTGCGTTTATATGGCGCTTTAAATGATCCTGATTTACCGCCAGCCATTCAGCCCACGCCTAAAATTGATTCAACTGGAAAGCCTGCTGCCTCTAATGGATGGATGTCAACTTCTGATCCACTGCAAGTCTATGCAGATGTTCAGAAAATGTTCCAGCAACTGACAGTACAGCTTGGTGGTAACGTGGACATGGATACGCCAATGAAGCTTGTTATTCCGACAGAACTTCAAGTGGCAATGACTTTCACGAACCAGTTTAATTTAAAGCTCCGTGAAGTTTTAAAAGAAAACTTCCCAAATATGGAAATTGCAACACTTCCAGAAGCTGGAGCCACACTTTCTGGCGGTATTTCAAAAATCACGCAAGCACAGCTTTTCGTTAAAGAAATTGATGGACATGAAGTCGTCACAACAGCCTTTACCGAAAAGTTAAGGGCACACACCGTTGAACGTTACAGCTCTAACATTCGACAGAAGAAATCACAGGGGAATTGGGGAACAATTTGGTTCTATCCAGTTGCCTGCGTAACAATGGCAGGAATTTAAAATGGCTGAAAATGTAACTGTAATTTGTCGTATGCCCTCTGGTGTAAAACTTGACCTTTACGACATGCAAGCTTTGTCAGAAAGAGCCGCTGTCTTAAAACAAGGTGGTTTTCCTCCACAACTTGCTCCGATCAAAGTCGTTACTTTAAAAGGGGCATCTTCTGACATGCGCTTTCATAAAGCAGATAATGTTTTGATTGGTATGGCAGGCAGAAATATTGTCGATGCTGAATTTTGGGAAGCTTGGCTGGCTCAAAATCAAAACAGCCAGCTTGTGACAAAAGGTCTCGTTTTCGCTGAAAAAAATTCAAAACGGGCTGAGGCAAAGTTTAAAGAGGTTAAGTCCGAAAAAACAGGCCTTGAATCTCTTGATTCCTCAAAACCAATTGAAGGAGTCACTAAGCTTGACAAATAACAGCCCTCCTGGCGTTGTTGTTTTCGATCCCACAGCTTGGAGAGCAGCCTTCCCTGCTTTTTCTAACCTTACCGATGAACAGGCGCAGTTCGATTTTGACTGCGCTTGTGATTATCTCAACAATACGCCCCAATCCCCTGTCCGTGATTTAGCAAAGCGTGAGAGGCTTCTTTGGCTTCTGACTGCACATATTGCTCAGCTAAGCTTAAATGCTTCAGCTGGACAATCTGGTGGTGGATCAAACGGTGGAAGTGGATTGGTTGGGCGTGTCTCTTCGGCAAGCCGTGGATCTGTTTCTGTCAGTACTGATGCAACTGGAATCCCAGGAAGCGGTTGGTGGTTTGCACAAACACAGTACGGCGCAACCTTTTGGCAGGCAACGTTGCCCCTGCGCCAAATGCGCTTCATTCCTGGACGACCTCATCCAGCAAAGATTTTCCCATAATGTCCATTAAAATCACAGGTGGTTCAAAGCTCAAGAAAAAGCTTGAGAAACTTGCCCAGAAAGCTGGCAAAGACATGCACGTCAATGCGGGCGTGCTTGAAGGCGCAACTTATCCAGATGGAACTTCTGTTGTCGAAGTGGCTTTCTGGAATGAGTATGGCACCAAGGATGTACCTGCTCGTCCCTTCATGCGACCAGCAATCGCTGAGAATAAAAGAAAATGGTCTAAACTACTTGAACGAAACTTAAAGCAAAATGATTTTAATGTATCACAAAGCTTAGGCCTTCTCGGAGAAAGAATGGCAAATGACGTTCGAGAGAAAATTCTTTCAAATCCGCCGCCTCCCAACAAAGCTGTTTGGATTACAGAAGAAAAAACTAAAAAAACAGAAAAAGGCGCAAGGTATATTGAACAGACAAGACGAAAGGTTGTCATCAAACGCAACAAAGATATGTCCATTCGATATGTTGATCCTGCTGCTGCACGAACCCTCAGATCAAGCGGACATTTGCTCAATTCCATTGATTATGAAGTAAAAGACGGAAAGTCGAATGATTGATTTGTTTGGAATTGCATCTTCTGTTCTTGGCGATGTGAATCCAATGCGAGAAATTACTCTCAGAAAAAGCCTTGGCGTAGCCCAAACTTCTGACTTTTTAGTCTCACCTCAATTCGAAGATTTAACGGTTCTTGCTGACATTCAAGCGACAAGCACAGGTGAGCTTCAGCTCACAGAAAACATGGAACAGCAAGCAGAGATGCGAGCTGTTTATCTGAGTGGCGCAGCCCATGCCTTAAACCGCCCTCTTCAAATTGGTGGCGACCTTCTCGTTTTTGAAGGTTCAGATTGGCTCATTACAAACGTCCTTGAGCAATGGGGAGAAAAAGATTGGTGCAAAGTCCTCGTAACTCGCCAAATTCCAAGCCAGCAAACATTAGACTGAGTACTGGCTCAGCGGTTCAAACAGATTTTAAACCAAGTGAAGCAGAAATCCTGACTGCTGTTGGAGAATGGCTTCTAACAGCACTCCCAGCTGGTTTCGGTGTGTTTCAAGGACAGCAAAATCAGTTTGCTAATCCGCTGACACAATTCGCAACGATGACAATCGTGGCAAGAGAACGGAAAAACACTGATTCAGTTTTCTATGTCGCAACGGAACGCATTATTCAAAAGAGCGTACTTTTAACAATCCAAATTGATGTCTGGGGTGCTGGCGCTGGTAACGCCGCAGAACGAGTTGAAACGCTCTGGCGTTCCCCTTCTTCTTGTGATTTCTTTCGAGAAATCAGACCAGAATGTGCCCCTACCCATGCAAATGATCCGCATCAACAAGGTTTTCAGACAGCAGAAAAGCAATATGAAGACCATTGGATTGTGGATTTAAAGCTGAATGCCATCACGCAACTTTCATCATCACAAGAAAGCGCACTAAGCGCTCAAGTCTCCCTCATCAACGCTGACTTTCCAAGTAAAATAATCCCACCCACTAAAAGGAAAATGAAATGACAATCCCTGTTTCGCAAATTGTTAAGATTACGCCTTCAGCTTTAAGCGCTGCGCCCAGCGTTGGCTTTATGAACGGTCTGATCCTAACAAACAACACGCTTCAAGCTGGCACGCTCAAAGAGTATGGAGATGCTGCAAGTGTTGCAAAGTATTTCAATGCAACCAGCAATGAAGCAAAAATGGCTGCTGCATACTTCTCTGGTTATGTCGGCGCATCTCAAACGCCTTCGAAGCTCTACATTTACGCTGTCAACTCAACTTTTAACATTTCCGATTTAGATAACGTAGTGAACGAGCTTCAAGATTTTGCAGGCTTCACAACATCTTTTGAACTATCCTCTCAAGATAAGCAAAGTGTGGCGCAATGGGTTGCCGCTCAACAGGATAATTACTGGGCTGTAATTTGGGATACAGATGCCGAAGCTATTGCCACATCTCCCAGCGAAAACTGCTTCGGCGTTTGGCTAAAAAACCAAAATATTGATGGTGTCACCGCTGTTTATCAAGATCCTGCTGTCGCTGCTGCCTGTCTCGGCTGGATGGCCTCTCTTGATTTTGAACTCACAAATGGAAGAGCAACATTAAGCACTCGGTCATTTGCTGGGGCTACTGCAACAGACGGCTCATTGTCTGATTATGAAGCCTTAATTCAAAACGGATACAATCTCTACGGTGCATTCGCAAATAGAACAGCACGCTTTAATTTGCTTCGTCCAGGTTCTGTCAGCGGTGAGTTCAACTGGGCAGACAGCTATATCTGCCAGATGTGGCTTAACGCCTCTCTTCAAAATGCTCTTATCAATCTCATCACAGATATCGGACAAATCCCCTACAACACAGACGGTGATGGCTTAATGACCGCAGCCATTCTCGATATCGTTGAAGAAGCAAGAAATTTTGGGGCTATCAATACAGGCATCAAAATTAGCTCAGAAGAAGCGTCCATTCTTCAAAGCAAATTTGGCCGTGACATCAGCCAAGACTTGTTTACGCAAGGCTATTGTTTCCAGCCAAACGCATCGACCACGCCATCAGATATTAGAAGAGAAAGAGGCTCTCCACCTTGCATCTTCGCCTATTGTGACGGTGGCTCTATCCAAACCATTAACCTTCCCTCCATTGGAGTTCAATAATTATGGCAAATAAACTTATTACCTCAGCCAATGCAACGGCCTTTTTAACGGTGGAAACACTTTTTAGTGCACCATTTAAGCTCGAAAACTGGGCATCAGACAAAGCTTGGGAGGCTGAGGCTTGGGAAATCGCAGATGGAAAAATGTCTGTTGATGGAAAGCTCAACCGTGGATACATCCCAAAAGCAATCCCACTCACACTTACATTCTCACCAAACAGCCCATCTCTTGAATATTTTGATGCCATCACAGGGGCGTCTGTTCAAGCAAGAACCTCTTATCAGCTTGGCCTCGTTTTTTCGATGCCGTCACTCGGACGAAAATATACATACATAAATGGGTTCATTAAATCGTTTGATTCTCTGCCTCCAGGAGCTGAATTGCTCGAGAACAGAAAAGTCGAGCTTATGTTTGAACGCATGATTCCAGCTGGCATTTAAGGGAAAATCCAATGAGAAAATCTATTGAATACATTCAAGAAGAAGGCACAGATAAAGGAAAAGTCTTCGTTATCACCAGAATGTCAGCTTTTAAAGCTGACGAATGGGCAATGGACATTGTAAGGGGTCTATCAAAAGCAGGTGCAAAGCTACCCATTGAAGCAAAAGACATGGGAATTGCAACGCTGGGCGGACTTGCAATGACCTTATTTGGTGTCATGGATAAAGACATTTCAAACAAAGCACTCGCTGAATTGCTTGAATGTTGCCAAATCAAACGTGATCCAAAAAATCCAAATGTCCAACCAGCAAAAATTTTGGAAGGTGATATTACAGATCCAATGACGCTTAAAGAGCTACGTGTCAGAGCTTTTCAACTTCATGTGGATTTTATTCTTGCCGCCGCTTCCCTCATTTCCCCTCTCGCGGTGGCTCTGCAAATGGGGAAAAACGAAAACTCGCAAGACCAGTAAACCTGTCTATTCCTATTTCAGACGTTATCGGCTGGAATATGGCAACGCTACACGACCTTCAAACCAGCTACGATAGCGAAGATTTATGGAACATGTGGGAAGCTGGATGTATCAATAAGTTCAATTGGACTTAATATTTATTTAAGAGGGGCGAATTTAAAATTTCCCTTTTTATTCATCCATTTTTTTGATTGTAAAAATTCAAAATACTTTGGATTTGTCTTGGGATCTATTGCCTCTCTAAACTTTTGAAAAGCTTCCTGCATTCCATCACCTTCTAAAATGAGTGCCCTATCGCCCTGCGAGATAAAGGAAAGCTCACTTTCATGAAAAAGTGTTGCGAGCTGAGAAGATGCTAAACATTCTCCTCTTGGCATGCAGGAGCCTGCCTCAAATGAAACCGCTTTTAAATACGCAGTATTTTTTAGTTTTATAGAAATATTTCTACCATTCCTAAAGTGAAAAATAACATCTTCACCTTTTGGATTTAAATAATCATAAGAAAATCCACCGTCCAAATTTATAAAAATCCCATCCACTCGTGAATCAACAAATGAAATCAAGAGATATCCTTTATTAAAAGGAAGTACAAACCGAAGCGAAGGCGTTCCTATACTGTCAAATGTCTGCGTCCAACTACCCCGCACATGATCTACATATTTATACTCAGAAATAGATGTTTGGCTAAAAGCTACATTTGCGTCAAACAAGAACGCTGAAACAAGCACCAAAGCACAAAGCTTTCCAAAACATTTCATTATTCCATCACCCTATTTATTAAGCAGATTTATTATGGCCACTGCACTTGATGCATTCGTTGTTTCCATTGCTGTTGATTCCAACGGTGTCATAAAAGGCATTAAAGATGCAACTGGTGCAATTCATGTTCTTGAAAAGGACGCCAGAAAATCAGGACGTGCAATTGAAGCAGTAGAAAAAATAAGACATCCACCTTCAAAAAAACAAGTGAAGGTGTCAAAAAGACAGCAGAAACGTTGGGCGAAGCTAGAAACCAAGCCATTGCCTTTTTTGCTTTATTCACAGGAGGAGCTTCCCTTCTTGGCTTTTCAAATCAAATAGCAAACTCAAGCGCACAGGTTGGAAATCTAAGCCGACAGCTGGATATGGCACCTGAGAAAATCACATCTTTAAACAGGGCTTTAAACTCACTTGGTGGCGGAAATAATGATGCAGGCGAATTTCTCGCTCATCTACAAGACTTAGAAGCAACACAAGAAGGACAAGATTTAGTAAAACAGGCAGGTGCACAAGTAAATTTAAGCACCGCCGATTTTTATGATGGAAAAGGACATGTCCGAACAGATATTTTAGATACGCTTGTTGAATCTTTAAAAGACCTACCTACTGACACGAGAGAAAGTGTTTTAGGCCAACTTGGCGCACCCCGTTCTCTTAAAGATTTATCAAATCGATCGGACGCTTTAAGACGCTTACACAAATATGATGGCTTAGGTCCAACACAAAAAGATGTCGATTTAGGACAAGCATTCAAGGACAAAACAACCGATTTAAAAGTTCAGACAGAACAAGTTGGTCTTTTGGCTTTTGAAAAAATAGAGCCTAAGCTTGAAAAATTCTTTGATAAAATCATTGAGCTAGAAAAAACGCACCCAGATGCGATTGCTCAAGGATTAACGGACTTAGCAGTCGCTCTTGGTGTCTTAAGTACACTTCTAACAAGTGCAGCTTTTCTGAAAGCATTGGGAACAATTAGGGCAATCCTATCTCTTCCAATTAAAGGATACGGAAAGACAGCAAGTGCAATTGGAAAATTAGCAGGCGCTGGTGCAGTAGAAACAGGAGCTGCCGAAACAGCAGCAGATGCGGACTTAGCTGCTGAAGGAAAAGGACTTGGAGGGGCTGGAGGCTTCGAAGGTCAGGCTGGAGCAAACTTAGCAGGTGCGGTTTCTGAACTTTTTTCTGACATTGCAACTTATTTTAGGAGTAATCCAGAGACAAACAACATCGACAACTCAAGTGTCCATAACGATACAAAAAATATCGAAAATTCCAACGTTCATAATGAAAAAAGGAATCTTTCAAACAACAGTATTTCCAATGAAAATAAGAATATTAGAAATACTGATAACTCTATTTTAGATCAAACTAGAAATTTGAATCATTCAACCTCCTCACAAATGGAGTTGGAGCGAATTTCTAATGAATACAACAGAACGTTTAGCACTCACTCACCTACCTCAAATAATACAACAACTGACAATAGGTCTTTTCATGCCACAATCAATGTCACACCTATTGAGGCAGGAGGAGATCCAAAGGTCATGGCACGAAATCTAGCAAGAGAATTGCAAGATCAATGGGATGATGCTTCAGGAGGAGGGCTCAGATAATGGCTGATTATGCAGGCGCAATTGGCTCTGACTATGTTGGCCAGATTTTAGAAGATGCTTCTATCAATGCAGAAAAAGTAAAATGGGGAATTTTTAAAACATTCTCAGCAGGTATTCTCAGCAATAAATTTTCTCAAACTGGTCTCGGAAGAATAGTAACTTCGTATAGAAGCTCCTTCGTTCCTAACATCGAAGATTTATTTCCGATGGCGAATGTTACTAAAACCGACATTCATCAAGACTACTCAATCTCTGAAGCTCCACAGGAAAATGGCGAATTTTTCAGCTTTAACAAAGTTAAAAATCCACTGAATGGAACAGTAACGTTCGTCTATGATGGCTCTGCCATCTCCAATAATCCTCTTATAAATGCAATCCCTTCTGGTTCAATTTTAGGAGATAATGGCGAATATGTGCGATCCCTTTTCGTACAGGCAGTCGAAAATGCAAAGGCATCTTTAGAGTATTTCCAATTAAGAACGCCCGAATATGGATGGAGACCTGTTGAAGTCATCGGCTCTTCTCAAGTTAGAGAGCTTGCCTCTGTAAACATGTTTGAAATTTCGGTTCAAGTTAGAGAGGTCAGAGAAACAGCTTCTTTGCAATTTCTGGGAACGGCAACGCCCAGCGGCGCAAGCATTTTGAGCACAGCCAATGTTCAGCCCGAACTTCCCAATCCTCTCGTTGACAATCTCTTGAGTGCATTGCCATGACGACAAATTACGTTCTTCCAATTTCAAAAGTCCCCTCACAAAAAGTTCAAAGCCTTTTGCTCGGCAAAAAAACAATGCTGTGGATTAGGCAACTAGCATCTGGAATTTACTGCGACATCTGGGTCGAAAACACCCTTATTGCAGCAGGTGTTCTATGCTTGAATAAAACTTGGATGCTTAGAGATAAAACATTCTCTATCAATGGTGATTTTGTTTTTCTTGATACACAAGGAAACACAGATCCAACTTTGAATGGCTTAGGCGATCGCTACCAACTTATTTTTAGGTCATTCCAATGATCCCTACTGGCTCTCTTCAAAAAAGAGATATTATCTTCACCTTTCGGCTGAAAGAAGGTGGTGGATTTGAAATCAAAGGACATAGAGCACAGGTCTCTATCACAAACGGTGCGACTGGTTACTCTCAACTGGCATCTTGTATAATTGAAGGCATGCGTCCCTCTGAAATGAACCGACTTTCATACGCAGATGGGCTTGTCACGGCGCAGAATAGCACGATCAGAAATGTTTCTGACGATTATGTAGATATTAAAGTTCCTAACCAACAAGGAGGAATTCAGACTATATTTTCGGGTGCTATTACAAACAGCATGGCTGACTACACAAAATCGCCAGATGCAGCACTGATTTTTAAAGCAAGTAGTGCATTTGGTATAAACACGAAGAGTATTAAACCTCTTTCATACAAAGGTCCCGTTTCTGCATCTCAAATCTGCTCAGATATTGCAATTCAGGCAGGTTTTACTGGATTTGTAGATCACGGAATTGAAGGAAATTTTAGAAATTATTACTGCCACGGATCTGCAATAGACATGATTCAACGCGTTGTGCGCGATTGTGGACAAGGACAATTTCGCATTGATAAACAAAGATATGCTCAAATTCTTCATGTCTGGGGAAGAAATTTTAAAAATGAAGACTTTCCTCCAGTTATTATAGGTCCTGAAACTGGTCTTAGAGGATACCCATCTTGCTCTGGGCTCCGTGTTACAGGCTCTTGCCTTTTCAATCCAGCACTGAACTTTTGGGAACCTTTTGTCTTAAATTCTGGATATATCCCAGCCCAACTATCTGCAAAAACAACAAATGAAGCTGGACAAAATATTGGATCGCTAAAATCACCCTGGGATGGAATGTGGGTTCCTTACAAACTCACTCACAATTTAAGCTGCGAACTGCCAAATGGCGAATGGTTCACATACTTCGAAGCAAACAGAACGGATCACTCTGTCAATGGATACACTAGGGCTTAGTTCTTTTCGAGAACTTACATCAGACAACTCTCAACAAACAAAAATAAACGAGCTGATCAGAGCTAAACTCGCCTACCAAGCGCCACAGCTTCCTGTCAAAGTCGTTGCTGTAAACATCACAAAGAACGGTGACGGCAGCCCTGCTGATGTCGGCACTGTTGATGTTCAGCCGATGGTTTCGATGCAAGATGCCGCAGGGCAAACTGTTGAGCACGGTATAATTTATGGAGTTCCCTATTTCCGCCAACAGGCAGGAAAATCAGCGCTCGTCATTGATCCACAAAAGGATGACATCGGTTTCATTGCCATCGCTGGGCGAGATATTCAGAACGTCCTTTCTTCAAAAGACGTATCTGCCCCTGCCTCTTACCGCATCAACCACTTTAATGATGCTGTGTATATCCCTTCGATGCTCTGCTCCGCACCTGAGCAATATATCTTCGCAACAGATAAAGGATGGCGGATTCACGCAAGCGACAACAACCAAATCCAGCTCGATGTCAAAGACAGTAAATTCACGTTAACAAGCAAAAATGCTGTCATCACCTGCGATGTCGAAATTCAAGGCAATCTAACGTGCAAGAAGGACTTAACAGTTCAAGGGAAAATCACCTGTTCTGGCGAAATACAAGCTGATGGAGACATCATCTCAGGCTCAATTTCCCTTCAAAAACATGTTCACAGTAACGGAAATATGGGCGCAAACACGGGAGAAGCAATAGGATGACAACTTCACTTGCTCTCGATAATACAAACTGGGATTTGAAGCTTGATAGCAGCGGAAATATTGAGGTGATTTCTGATAAGCAGGCAACGCTTCAAGATGTTTCCTCTGCCATTCAAACATGGATTGGTGAAATTTGGTACGATCTCCAGCAAGGCTTGCCATATGACCGAGGTATTCTCGGAAACCAAAACGAAATCCCAATCTTTTGCTCTTTAGCAAGGGAGGCAGGACTTAAAGTTCCAGGCGTTGCTGACGTTCAAATTTTTCCAAATCAATTAAACAGCAAAAGACAATTGAATGGCTATGTTGTCGTTCAATTTGAAGATGGAGAAGTACAACGTGTCGGATTCTAATATCACAACGAATGTGCCTGCTCCGACTTTAACCGCCGCAGGATATTCTGCACCGAGCGAACAAGATATTCTCTCAGGTGTACAGGCAGACATCAATGCCGCCTTTGGCGGTAATGTTAATCCAGCTTTAAATACGCCACAGGGACAAATCGCCATTTCTGAAACAGCCATTCTTGGCGACTTTCTGAGCAGTGTTCTTGAGGTTTTTAACGGAATGGATCCGTCAGAGGCAAGCGGACGCATGCAAGATGCACTCGGCCGTATCTATTTTATGAATAGAAAACAAGCGACACCAACCACGGTGGAAGTGCAACTCACATTGACTGGAAATGGCTTACCACTTTTAAAAGCTGGGACGGTTGTCGCAACAGATGCTATTTCAGGCGGTAACCTTTACGCATTACTCAGTGATACATACTTTCCTGCTGGTACAGCCTCACCTGTTTCGGTTGAGCTTTACTGCTTGAGTGCTGGCGCAATTGAGTGTCCTGCCAACAGTCTTTTGCTCTATCAGGGGAATTTAGGGATTGCTTCGCTCAATAATCCAAGCGCAGGCGCAACTGGCCAAGAAGCTGAAGGGCGTATCGACTTTGAAAACCGCAGATCTGCTTCTGTTGCAAAAAACAGCATGGGGCAGAATGCCTCGCTACTCGGCGCATTACTAGCGCTTAATGGCGTAACAGATGCACAGGTTCGTGATAATCCAACTGCAATTGAATTGACGATTGACGGCGTTACATTAAAGCCAAACTCTGTTTATGCAGTTGTGCAAGGTGGAAATGCTCAAGATATTGGAAAAGCCATTCTGGCAAAAAAGCCACCAGGTGTTCAAACATCTGGAAATCAGTCTGTAACGGTGACGGATAATAACCCTGCTTATGGAGACAATCCACCAGTTTACACATTCAATTTTGACTATGCGCAGTCTGTTTCAGTGTTCTTTAACATCGTTCTGGCCAACAGTCCGAATGTTCCAAACAATGCTCAAAATATAATCGCTCAAGCAATTATTGCCTATTTTGAATCTCCAGACACTTCTCCGAAGCTCGGGGATATTCTGTATGCAACAGACATTATTTACGCTGTCAAAGAAGCTTGCTCATGGTGTCGTGTGCTTTCCCTCGGCGTTGGAACAGACAACAGTGCTTCTCAAAATGAAATCAACTTCAATTTGAATCAAGTTGGTGTGACTTACCAAAATCTTATTAAAGTCTCGCTCCAATGAAAAATTTGAATGAAACCTTCCTTGCTCAGTATGCAACAAGTCCGATTTTAACGGGTCTTCTTGAGCGCTTTAATAAAGCAATTGACCCAACAAATCTCATTGAGAATTTTCTTCAGAACGTGTTTGCCCCCTCAACAGCCACAGGCTGGGGATTAGATGTTTGGGGACGTATTGTTGGCGTTGGCCGAGTTATAAAAGTCTCTGTTGCAAACGAATATCTTGGCTTTGCAGAGGCAGAAAAAGGCACTGGCCTACTTAACATTACAGGATTTAATCAGGGCCCCTTCTATAAGGGAGAAGGCGTTCCTCTAACGCAAAACTACGCCCTGACAGATGATGCTTTTAGAAAGCTGATCTTTTGCAAGGCCGCTGCAAACATCACAGATGGATCCATTCAATCTCTCAATGGGGCTTTGATGATCTTATTTGGTGGAAATGGCAAAAACATCTGGATTGAAGATGTACCAGAGGCTGGCCCCTTCTTCGGATTTGAAGAAGCAGGAAATAGTGCAGAGCCATTCAATAATGGCGTTTTCTACAACAAGTTCATTGACGATCATCTCAATTGCAATATGACAATTTGCTACGATTTTCGACCGACATCAATTGAGTTCACACTCATTGAACAGGCTGGGAATTTCATTCGACCATCAGGTGTTCAGCTAAATTTTAAATACGTCTCCACATAAATAACCTCCCTACTCCATGTCTTTTTTCAATCGCCTTTTTAGGCGCTTTTTTTATGTCCAAATTATGGAAATTTTATGAAACAGTCAGATAGCAAGCAACTCTTCTTTACTGTCTGGGCAGCTAATGCTGATCCCAACACACTCCGCCAAATTCCACAAAAAGCATCCGAAGCCACAGAGGCTGGTGCAGCCTCTCTCGAAAAAGGATTTACAGCAACTAATATGACACCCGTTGCCGCTGGTGGTGTTCCGCCTTTTGGGCAAGATTTTAATGGTATTTTGAACTATTTATCAAGAGCGGCTCAATTGATCGAGATGGGATTGGTACCTGGGTGGAGCAAATCTTTTTCGGATGCCATCGGCGGTTATCCGCAGAACGCCAAAATTGCATATACAAAAGGCGGTATTCCCGACATTTTTGTCTCAATCAAAGACGATAATCTTGATGATCCATCTGATCCAAACCAGACAAGCTGGGTGAGCATTAAAAAAGGCCTTCAGCCAGCAGGAAACTATGCTTACACCAACGCAATTGATGCACCGCCAGACAAAAATGGAAATGTCGGCCTTTCATGGATTGGTCTCAGCAAAAATGATTCAACAGCCCGTATTCTCGCAACCGACGAAGAGGGCGATATTGTCACCGCAGCGAACCTGTCTGATTTAAACAATTATCAGCCTAAAGGCGCTTATCCCATCACAAATGCGGATATTAAAAAACCCGATGAAAATAATAATATCGGAATTAGCTGGATCGGCGGATGGATTGATGACAAAAACGTCACTCGTGTCCGAGCAACCGATGGGATTGAAGGGGTTGTCGCTACCTGTGCTAATTTAGACGATTTGGATAATTATCAGGAAAAAGGCTTTTACACACCGACTTTTGATCCTTCCGCTGCACGCAATGAGAATAAACAGGTAGGCATTGCCAATTTCTGCTCTTGGAATGGTTCTAGTGACGGAAAAGACAGACTTCAAGTCACTCTCGGGAGCGGTGGTAACGAGCTAACTTATGTATCCGCTCGCACAGATGACTTAACCAATCTACAGCCGAAAGGTGACTACGTTAAGACTAATGAAAGCCTCACCGAACCAGACGAAAGTGGGAATTTTGGTGTTGGTTGGATTGGTCTGAATAAAAATTCATCTGTAGCACATCTTCTAGCAAAAGACGATGCAGGTGATCTCATCGAAGCTGCGAACCTGAGTGATTTAAATGGGTATCAACCCAAAGGCTCTTATCCAATCACGAATGCAGATATTACAAAGCCAGATGAAAATAATAATATCGGAATTAGCTGGATCGGCGGATGGATTGATGACAAAAACGTCACCCGTGTCCGAGCAACCGATGGGATCGCAGGCGTTGTTGCAACCTGTGCTAATTTAGAGGATTTGGACAATTATCAGCCCAAAGGCGATTATCAGGCAGAGGGAAACTATGTATCGACAAATGCGCCTGATTCAGCTGCCGACAAAAACGGAAATTCAGGATTAGACTGGTTTGGTTTTCATACCGTCAACGGAAAAACGAACCTCCTCGCTGCAGGCGGCAGTGGCTCTGGAAATTTAATCGAAACTATTCCGTCTTTTGATGATTTATCCTCCTACGCAAAACTTCCGAATGGAGAAACAAACAAGTTCATTCAAAGTGGCACAACAGCATTGACCGATGCTGATATCAGCACTTCATCTGCAAAGCAATTCATTACATTCCCTCAGGCATTTTCGTCCACACCAGATGTCACAATTGGTTTTGTTGATACTGGAGACCTTAAAAATGACAATTATAAGATTTGGGGGATTTCAACCACAGGTTTTTGGATTCAAACAGGAGGCCTTCCTGAAAGCGTTTTGTGGATGGCAATAGGAGAAATTTAATATGACTGATAAAACGAGTGCAGAAAAAACCAGTACAGATGCACAAAAAGAAAAAGTATATGCAGGAGGAACTTCTATCAATGTAACCCCTCCTCCAGAAGTTGTCATTGAACAACCTGACAATACTAAAGCACCCGACTTAACAAAGTATGCTTATTTCGGAAAAAGGCTTAACCCAGATTCTGCTGGTAACAGTCTAATCACACCTTGGCGTCTTAAAATAGCTGATGCAACTGGCAAAGATATTCCCGTGCCTGACGGATACGTAAGCATTCCTGTAACAAATCAGGAAGAGCTTCGTGAATTTATGGCAAAAACGCCTTATTTCGATAAGAATGGTGCTTTGCAATATGGCTATGCACCACCGAAGCCAAACGCGCAGGAACAAGCAAAAGTCATTTATACGCAACTCAAAGAAAGTGCCGTGAATGGACTTCCAGTTGGCGCATCACCCTCTCCTGAAGCAGTTTCTTATGCAAAAGATTTGCAGAACATTATCAATCCTCCAGTCCAAAAAACAACTGAGGCTTTTGTCTTAGCTTCTACAAGTACTGAAACGAAATCAGAAAGTGCACCAGTCGTTAACGAAGTAACTTTGCCCACTCCTCCATTTCCATTAAGCGAATTAAATAATTTTAATTCTGGATGGTGGAAGTAGTAAAATGACAGAAGATCGCATTTTAAAGCTTGAAAGCCTTGCCCAAGCAACTAATGAACGCATTGACCGTGTCTGTGAAAATCAACGCAGATTTGAAAAACAAGTGAATGAGCTTATTGGCCTATTTAAAGGGATTAAAAAAGCAATTTGGGGTGCAGGAACACTTGCTGGAACGGTTGGTGGCGTTTTTTTTTCAATACTTTCCGCAATTCATTAAATTTCTCGACCACATTTTAAATTCGACTTAAAGCAACCTACTCATTTCTGCTCTCATTTTGAGAGCTTTTTTTATGGAGAATACAATGAAAAATAAAGATGGATGGATCGGAAGATGGGACTAAACATCAAGCAATTTAAAGAGCTGATTGTTCGCCCAGTTTTAAAACAAGATTTAGAGTTATTTAGTGAAAGCGCTTTAAATCTGGTTACGGGTACAGCGCTTGTTGAAAGTGGCCTTTGCTATCTCGAGCAGATAGAGGGACCAGCTTTGGGTCCTTTCCAAATGGAACCTGCTACGCATGATGACATCTGGAAAAATTACCTTTCATCAAGAGAAGCATTATTTATCAAAATGCAAAAGATTGCCTGTGGCGGTTATTTCATAACACGCACGATGCCAAGAGCATGTCAGATGATTGGCAATCTCAGCTATGCTGCGGCAATGTGCAGAGTATTTTATCTGCGGATTAAAGAAAGCTTGCCATCAGCAACCGATGCACAGGCACTCGCTGAATACCATAAACGATATTACAACACCGCCCTCGGAAAAGCCGATGTAGAGCGCAACATTCCTCTATTTAAAGAGGTAATCAATGCTTAAAATTTTACACCAACGAAGTACATATCTCGGTCTTGGCCTCATTCTTGGAGCAGTTTCAGGCGTTTATTGCAACCTGATAGATGAAGGCACAGCAACAATGCTGATCATAATGGGAATTGGCGGTCTCATTCCAGAAAACAGTCCCCTCGCTCACAAAATCCTTGAAATTGTTGCACCTCTGCTTGTGCATCAGATCAAGCAAAAAGCACTGCTTAAACAACCGCCTCGAAACAACACCAAATCCCCTTTTTAGAAAGCCCCACTCCTGGGGCTTTTTCTTTGTCCAATTCCTCGCTGTCAGGACTGCAATGCAGAAAGCCAGCAAATTCCTTGTCTTTAATGACAGTTTTAAAAATCCTCAAAGAAATGAAGGAACTTAATAATATGAATACAAACGCCAATCCACTCGCCTTCAGCGAAACAAAACTTGATGCAACACCAGCAGCATCTGAGAACGCAACAGCCTCTACATTGATTTCTCAGGTTGAAGACATTTTTGAAAATCTTTCCAGCTCTGAGTCAGCTGCTGTTAAAGCAAAAATCCGTCTTGCTGGCACTATTGCATCCCCCATCATCAGTGCACTCTTTGATCTTTCAAAAGATAAGCTTGATGTGCAGGCTTTAGAAAATGGCCTTTCGAAAGTCAATGACGGTCTGCTTTCTCTTGAAGCTGGAACTCAGCAAGTCATCGCAGCTCTAAAGAAAAAAGAAGCTTAATCAACAAGCTATCAACAACTTTTTAAGAGCTTTCAGGGGTTTTCTTTATGAGAACCCCTTCGAAATCAATAACCCACCAATAAATTGAACTCTCTGGAATTTCCGGATAGTTGGCCAACATTTCGGAAATTCCGAACTGTTGAGCATTATTCAATTGTTCATATCGAGAATAACAAATGGTTGAAATCTCAGGCCCTTATGATGTCCCTGCTGCTGTGAAGGCAGTAGCTGACACAATTCAGACAACAGAAAAAGTTGGCGCTGGCATGGCACTCTTTCTTGCAGGGTTTCGGCTCGGTGCAGAAAGCGCTCAGAACAGCGCAGCAAAATCCTTTCAAACAACACAGAAAGAAGCAGAAAACGCTGCACGAGGCATTCCAAAAACAAAAGATGAAATCCTCTCTTACTTAGAAAGCAAAGGCCAAGCGAATGTTTAAAATTCTTCTCTCTTTGTCATGTGCTGTACTTCTGGCTGGTTGCTCTCACGCAATCGAAAATAAGTACATGCCAACGCCAAAATACCTTACACCTTCAGAATATCAGGAGGCGGCTTCTGATATGAAGACTGTGCCAGCAACTAGCCCAGCGTGGAATATGTTAAATGATTATCTGGTTCTAAGGGCTGAGCTTTGCTCTGAAAATAATCTTGGCGATCAATGCGAGAAGCTCAGCAAATAGAATTTGCTATCCACCAATGAAACACAAAATAGTTTGTGAACCACATTTTGCATTTTGTGGTTTACAAATATCTTTTATTTAAATCTGGACATTAAATAAAAGGTAACCGCTATTATAGATATAAGTAGAGCCATCCACATCATGGGAGTAACTACTGGTGTCAAATCAGTATTTAAATAGCTCAGAATTGGATACGTTTTAAAATTCCAATCCCCATGATTATTACGATTTACAATAAATATTCCAAGGAATAGAAGAAAACTAACAACCGCTAGTTTAATAAAATTATTTTCAAACATTGAATCCCCCCAGAGAAAAGCAAAATTTTAGAAATTAGTTTCTCTTAAAAATACGAAAGATCAAGTTGAAGTAACAATTGATCTGCGTCCATACAAACGCACGTTTAAACGATCCGCTGCACCAATCGGTGCAGAATGAGTAGGAACCTTTATTGTGATAGAGTCAAAAGAAACTTCTGATTCTGTCAGAAAAAGAGTATCTTAATTTTATCAACAATATTTTTATTAGATTTTAGCACTCAAAACATACTTAGCTCGTTATCACCCTACCCACCATTCCTTGCGGGAATAAAACGGAACAAAAAAGAATAAATTTGGGGGTATTTATGGGGGTATCGAAAGAAAAACTATTTTAAATAATGGCTTTTTTCTGCGGAAAATATCTACTCAACAGGTCGCCGTCCGACTCCATAATCTTTTCTGAAGATTATACCCCTTAATTTCCAATAAGCATTCCATCTATATCTATAAAATTCTAGATTGAAGTACTATTATTTTATGAGAATATCACTAAAACAACAATATTTATCAATCATAAATAGATATTGATAAACTCAGAATTTCAAATGAAAATTAAATTGTTGGCTGGGAGACCTGGATTCGAACCAGGGCTGTCCGGGTCAGAGCCGGAAGTTCTACCGCTAAACTATCTCCCAAGCGATCGAAGCAATTTATTGTCTTAGCTTATAAAGCTATAAATCCTTTATATCAAGAGAAAATATAACTTTTCTTCAAAAGAGCTCTGACTGTATTTTTCATTTAGAAAACCTTATTATGTAGATAATTAATAAAAATTAAACTTGGAGTTTTTGTATTGTGACCCGTGCCCCTACTGTTAAATTAAAAAAAGCTCACGGACGTACGAATTCACAACAAAGATGGCTAAACCGACAGCTAAACGATCCGTATGTAAGTGCCGCCCATCAAGAAGGCTGGAGATCTAGGGCTGCTTTTAAACTTCTAGAAATGAACAAAAAAAATAAAATAATTCCTGTTGGGGGAAATATTATAGATCTAGGTGCTGCCCCTGGAGGCTGGTCACAGGTTGCCGTTAAAGAAAAAGCTGGAAAAGTGATTGGAATCGACCTCTTACCAGTCGAAAAACTGCAAGGTGCTGAAATTATCCAAGGAGATTTTACCGATCCTGAAATGCCCGAAAAACTCCGAAGACTTCTTAACGGTGGCGCTGATGCTGTTATTTCTGACATGGCTCCAAATACAACAGGCCATGCAAAAACAGATCATATTCGTATTATGGCGCTAGCAGAGTTAGCGCTTTGCTTTGCAGAAGAAATTTTAAATCCTGGTGGAAATTTCGTTGCAAAAGTTCTTCAGGGAGGATCAGAAATTGAGCTTCTTAATCAACTCAAAAAAAACTTCAAAATTGTTAAACATGTTAAGCCCCCAGCTTCCAGAAAAGATTCTAGAGAGATGTATGTTTTAGCATTAGGCTACAAAAAAAAGCAGTGATCCTCACCTCTCCCTTTAAATTACGAGGAGAGCTTAAGTAAAATTTCTAAAACTTTTCGAGACCGAGGAATACGTTTTGCATTTGTAAGCTCACCCACAACAGCCAGCTTATGATCTGGGCGGATTTTTACTCCCGCTTTCTCTTTTTTTTGTACCCAATTTAAAAGCTTTTCAGGATGAGAAAATTTATTCTGAAAAAATTGTAAAACCACACCCTTCGGACCTGCATCTAGACGTTCTACCCCGACTTGCCGACATAATCTTTTTAGAGCCACAACTTCTAAAAGATTTTCGGCTTCGATTGGTAAAGGCCCAAAACGATCGCCTAATTCAATTCGTATTGACTCTGCCTCTTCCTCGTTAGCTAAAACGGCAATCCGCCGATAAAGATTTAATCGTGAGGAAAGATCTGGAACGTATTTTTCTGGAAGTAAAACTGGCAATCCAAGCATAATCTGAGGCGTCCATTTTTCAACGACATCCTCATTCTCACGATGACGTTGGCGTAAGTCTGTTACAGCCTCCGATAACATCTGCTGATAAAGTTCTATTCCAACTTCTCTAATATGACCTGACTGCTCTTCTCCTAAAAGATTCCCTGCTCCTCTCATATCTAAATCATGAGATGCCAAAGTAAAGCCGGCTCCTAAAGAATCAAGTGTCTCCATAATTTCTAAACGGCGCATTGAGGATTTGGATAAACTTTGCTCATGTGGCCATGTTAAATAGGCATAACCTCTATTTTTTCCTCTTCCAACTCGACCTCTTAATTGATAAAGCTGTCCCAATCCAAATCTATCTGCATGATGAATAATAATTGTATTAACACGAGGCATATCTAGACCGCTTTCAACGATATTAGTTGAAAGAAGAATATCATATTTCCCTTCTGAAAAATCCTGCATAATCTCTTCAAGGACGCTTGGAGCTAATTGTCCATGTGCCCGTGCAATTTTTACTTCTGGTAAGGCGGCTTTAAGTCTCTCCTCCATTTTTTCCATATCTCGAAGCCGTGGCACAACACAAAAGACCTGCCCTCCTCTCATGCGTTCTCTCTGAAGTGCTTCTCTAATCATCAACCGATCATAAGGTGCAATAAAAGTTCTGACAGCCAAACGATCTATTGGTGGTGTCGCTATAAGGCTCATTTCACGTGCTCCAGATAATGAAAGCTGAAGAGTTCGTGGCAAAGGCGTCGCTGATAACGTCAGCACATGAACATTGCTAGATAAAGCTTTTAATTTTTCTTTATGTGCCACACCAAAATGCTGTTCTTCATCAATGATGACTAGTCCTAAACGATTAAAAGAAAGACTATTTGCCAATAATGAATGCGTTCCAATAACAATATCCACAGTTCCATCCGCTAATCCTTTTTTAATCTCCCTAGATTCTTTGGAAGATGTCAAACGGGACAATTGGGATATCCGCACGGGAAGCCCTTCAAAACGCTCTAAAAATCCTCTATAATGTTGTCTGGCAAGAAGCGTTGTTGGGACAACGACAGCTACCTGATAACCAGAAAGAGCAACAACAAAAGCAGCTCTTAAAGCAATTTCAGTTTTGCCAAACCCGACATCTCCACAGATAAGGCGATCCATAGGAACACCACGCTCCAAATCATTTAACACATCTAATACAGCTCTGGACTGATCCTCTGTTTCTACGAAAGGAAAACGCCCACAGAATTCATCCCACAACGCTTCCGCTGGCTCCAAAATAGGCGCTTTTTTCATAGCACGTTCTGCAGCAGTTTTAATGAGTTCACCTGCCATTTCACGCAAACGGGATTTCATCTTAGCCTTTCTTGCTTGCCAAGACGCTCCTCCTAATCGATCTAAAAGAATATTCCCCGTATCCGTTCCAAAGCGGCTTAACAGGTCAATATTTTCAACTGGAAGCAAAAGGCGCTGATCCTCTTCATAACGAATGACGAGATAATCATGCGCTAATCTACCTTCCCGTACAGTCTCAAGCCCTACATATCTTCCAACCCCATACTCTTCATGGACAACGAGATCATCCGCCTCAATCTCTCCAATCTGCGTAATAAATGAAGCATTTTTGCGCTTTTTTCTTCGTGAACGGGTTAACTTTTCTCCAAGAAGGTCTTCTTCTGTTACAAAAACCTCTGATTTACCTTGAAAGCCATTTTGCATTTCTAAAGAAATTAATGTCAAAATCTTACAAGAATTTTTCTTCCTCTCTTCCCAATTTTCAAGCTGAACCACTGGAATATCAATTTCGACGAATAATCTAGTTAAACGCTCTCTTACTCCCTTACTAGAAAGTAAAAGATAAACTTTTTTTCCTTTCACAGACCATTCTGCAAAAAATTCTTTAAATCGTTGAAAAAGCTGTTCTCTACCTTCCTTTTCTTTTTTTACAAAAGGCGCTATTCCCCTATACCCAGCATCTAACTGCGTTTCATTTGTTGGCGCAAAAGGATTAAAAATGACAGGCTTTTTTCTTTCCGCAATACTATTCAGCGCATCTTTTCCCAAGTAAAGCCTGTGCGGTGGTAATGCTCTATAAATTGTCACATCCCCAGTAGCGGAGGATAAACGTTCTTTAAAATGGTCCGAAATCATTTCCAAACGTGCTGAAAAGCTTCCAATAGCTTCTCTATCAAAACTTATAAAAGCGTTTGGAAGAAAATCACAAATTGTTTCCATCTGATACGTATGATCTTCAAGAAATAATGGAAGATAATGCTCGATTCTAACAGCACTTCTTTTTTCCATAACATTTTGAAAAAGAGAATCTTCCATGGCTTCAGATCCAAACTGATCCACCCATCCATTCCGAAAGCGACTTAATGAAGCGCTATCCATAAACAATTCTGAAGCAGCACCAAAATGCAAGGTTTCTGAATGCGCCTTAGAAATTTGCGTTATAGGATCAAAAAATCGAATTTCTTCAACAAGATCATCAAAAAAATCAATCCGTTGTGGTTCTTCTGTTTCAGCTCCAAAAAGATCTAATATCCCCCCTCTAACAGCATACTCCCCCCTCTCACGTACTGTATCAACTCGATGATAACCAGATTTCTCTAGCTTTAAGATCAACTCTTGAGGATCAATTTTATCATGAACTTTTATTGTTCCCGCATTTTTTTGTAAAAAAGCACGAGATGGTACACGCTGCAAAAAAGCAGGAATTGTTGTCAAAACAATTCTACCTTTTTTAGGCACCGAAGAAAGCATTTTTAAAAGTGACGAAACACGCTGGGCAGAAATTTCTGCTGACGGAGAAACCCTATCATATGGAAGACAGTCCCAAGCTGGAAAGACAACAATCTCTACTTCTGAGTCTAGCCAATTCAAAATATCTTTTAAAAGATATTGATCTTCTTCTCTCGAAGAAACGTGGAGCAATGTTTGAGATTCACCAACATCTCGTAAGCGATTAAGTAATAAAAAAGGAATAGAGCCATCTGGAGCTCCTGCGATAATCTTTGCAGGAAATGTATTTTTTGAAAAAAAGGGTAAATCGGTATTCTTCTGCATAGCCATTAGACTTCTAAAAAATTCTGCCTTAAATATTTTTTTGTGACATCATTATCATGTATTCCAAAAAATAAAGAGAAGAACAATGCCTATTGCACAACCTCCAAAGAGCTTTTTTCCTCTCTTAAATAAAATAGAAACTTTAAAAACAATTACACCTAAAGAGGCAAAACTTCTCGAAAAAGCCGCAGGCGGAGAAAAAATTATAGATCTTCTCCTTTCTCTCCCTACAAAAATTACACAAAGAGATCAGCTCTTCAAAATTAGAGACCTCTCATCCTTGGCTGAAGGGACTCTCGTCACATTAGAAGGTAAGATCTTGTCTGTAAGACGTCCCTATGGAAGGTCACGTTCTCCAACACGTTTCAATTTTCTAGATAATACTGGAAAAATAAATATTTCTGTTTTTGGGAAATACTATTATTCCCTGTTGCAAAGTGGAAATGAAGTTATACTTTCTGGAAAAGTTCATTTTTTCAAAAATACAGTTACAATCTCCCCCTTAGACCATCTTGTACTTGCCTCCAACAAATTGCATTTTCCATGGGTTGAAGCAACTTGGGCCTCTACATCCAACCTAACAAGCAAAAGCATTTCTAAAGCTTTAAAAGAAGCTCTTAATTTCGCAAAAGAAATTCCAGAATGGCACGATAAATCTCTCATTAAAAAAAAAGGCTATCCCACTTTTTACGAAGCGCTCCGTACGCTGCATATTCCAGTCGAACACCTGCATAACAAAGAAAGGGAGACTGCCTTTCAACGAGCAAGAGAACGCCTCGAAGCCGATGAAATTTTTGCGCATCAAATGTGCGTTTTTTTGGCACAATTCTATGCTTATCGCAGAAAAGGAAAATCTCTTCGTGGCAACGGATTGCTTCAACAAAAATTATTAAAAAATTTTAAACATACCCCTACCGCAGATCAAACAACTGCTATTTCTGAAATTAATAAAGAATTGGCAGCTCCTTACCCCATGCAACACTTGCTCCAAGGAGATGTCGGGAGCGGAAAAACCTTCGTTGCTTTTTCTGCAATGCTCACGGCAATAGAGGCAGGAAAACAGGCTGCAATTATGGCGCCAACTGAAATTTTAGCCCAACAACATTTTCAATCTGCCCTAAAAATATCTCCTATTAAACCAACACTCATCACGGGAAAACTAACTTCAGAAAATCGAAAAGAAGCTCTTGCTGATATCAAAAGTGGGAAAGCACGTTTCATTGTTGGAACGCATGCCCTTTTTCAAAAAGAAGTTCTGTTTCAAGATCTCGGATTAGCCGTAATAGATGAACAGCATCGTTTTGGTGTCGATCAGAGAATATCCTTTAGTAACAAAAGCCCAGGTTCCAACCTTCTTTTAATGAGTGCAACCCCCATTCCCCGCAGTGTACAGCTAACACGCTGGGGACAGATGGGCGTCAGTCGCCTTTTTACCAAACCTTCGGGGAGAGGGATCATAAAAACAACCCTTCATCATACCGATCATAGCCTCACTGAAATTAAACATTCCCTAAAACGTGCTTTAGATGCAGATAAACGAATTTACTGGGTATGTCCTGCTGTAAAAGAGAGCAAGCATATCTCAGCAGCAGAAGAGCGTTATGAAGATCTTAAATCTTTTTTAGGAATAGAAACAGTTGGCATCGTCCATGGACAACAGTCAAAAGAAGAGCAAGAAAAATCTTTAACAGCGTTTAGAAATGGAAAGATTAAAGTTTTAGTTTCAACAACGCTGATAGAAGTCGGCGTAGACATCCCTGAAGCTTCTATTATGGTTATCGAGGATGCTCAACGTTTTGGACTTTCACAGCTGCACCAACTTCGCGGAAGAATTGGACGAGGCAAAGAAGACTCTTACTGTCTCTTGCTTTACCAAGAAACAGAGGGAAGTAATGGACTCCAGCGACTTTCATTATTACGTAGCAGTCTTGATGGTTTTAAAATTGCAGAAGAAGATTATAAACAACGCGGTGGAGGTGAAATTACAGGAACCCGACAATCTGGAATCCCAATTTTTCGCCTCTGCCAAAATTCTCCCTCAGACCTTCTCATTACACAATCTTCACAAGAGGCCGCTCTGGTTCTCCAAAAAGACCCAAAACTTATATCTTTAAGAGGTGATGCTATTAGAGGACTTATGTATTTATTTGAAAAAACTGCCCCTGAAACTATTCTCATTTCTGGTTGACGTTTTAAATAAATTGTATTTTTTAATCTTGTCTTTAAACAATGTGAGCCTTTTAAGACACTCTTTGTGCAAATACAAGCCAATCTATTCTTCACCGACGTAATCTCATTGCAGAGACAGAATAGTTGTGCTTCACTCTTTATGCCCTTATAAGGTGTCGGCTAGATAGAATTTTTATATTTCTTTAATCTTCCGGCCAAATGGTCAAAGATTTTCAAGTTAGTAAATTGATGACCTTAGAAATTAAAGTCCGAATATTGTGGAACTAGTGCGTTGAATAATAACAGAAACGACCGTAATAATTTTTCTCCTCGCCGTGGAGGATTCGATCCAGATTTTTCTGATGCTGGACATTTTTACGATAACTCAGGCAACTTCGGTGGCCGTAGCTCTGGAGGCTTTTCCCCTTCTCCCCGCAGCAGTGCTGCACCATCAGGTCCTGAGATTAATGGTACTGTAAAATGGTTTAACGGTGAACGTGGCTTTGGCTTTGTTGGGCTTGACGATGGAAGCGGAGATGCTTTCTTACACATCAATACTTTAAATGAAGCAGGTCACCAAGCTCCTGAACCTGGAACTACTCTACGCGTTAGAATTGGCCAAGGCCCAAAAGGACGCCAAATTTCACAAATCACTTCTTTAGATGCCAGCACTGCGACGGCTGAAGCATCTGGTATGAAATCCACCCGCCCTATGGGAAATGGTAACGCTGCACCTCGTGCTCCTCGTTTCACCCCAGACCTCTCTACAGCTGAAAGCAAACGTGGGGAAGTTAAATGGTATAATTCCACAAAAGGATTTGGTTTCATTGCTCCTGAAGATGGTGGAAAAGATGTCTTCGTACACGTTTCAGCACTTGGAAAGACTGGATTACAAGAACTTCACGAAGGGCAAATTGTGACGATGAAAGTTATCCAAGGAGGAAAAGGTCCCGAAGCTGTCACCGTTGAAGCTAATTAATTCTAGCTATAAATAACGATTAAAAAAGGAGGCATAATGCCTCCTTTTTTAAAACTCTTTAGCAGAGTTTCTCAATAATCTAGCCTTATCTCTTTTCCAATCTCTTTCAGCTAACGCATGACGTTTATCTACTTTCTTACGGCCTTTTGCGACACCTAAAGTGACTTTTGCTCTACCCTTCTCATTAAAATGAAAATCTAAAGGAATAAGAGAAGCACCCGCCTTACTTATTTCGCCAAATAACTGCCTAAGTTGCTTTTTATGCAATAAAAGCTTTCGAGGAGCTTTCGAGTCAAAATAAGACAATACTCCTCCCTGATAAGGAGGAATATACGAATTTAATAGCCACAGTTCCCCCTCCCTTTCCATTGCATAAGCATCTGCAATGGTTGCCCGTCCTAAACGTAAACTCTTAACTTCGGGTCCCTTTAAGACTAAACCTGCCTCAAATTTTTCACCAATATCGTAATCATGGCGAGCCTTACGATTTTGAGCTGCGATACCTGTTGTAATCAAAGAATTCTTTTTTATCTGTTTTTTACCCATAAAAAACTCCTACAGCTCTAAGTCTTTTAAAATATTACGTATAACTTTCTTAGAAGAGGCTTCTACAGCAACTAAAGGAAGGCGCAAATACTCTTTTATTACTCCTAAATCAGCTAAGGCCGACTTTACAGGAGAGGGACTACTTTCCATAAACATGGCTTTATGAAGGGGGAAAAGTGTCCTTTGTAGTTGTTGAGCCTCCTCAATGTCTCTATTCTGCCATGCTTCATACATGCTAACACATAGTCTAGGAGCAACATTTGCAGAAACACTGATACAGCCATCACCACCCGCCATAAAATATGGAAGCGCTAAGGCATCCTCTCCACCTAACTGAGAAAATCCCTTTATCAAATTAGCTATCGCTATTGGTTGCTCCAAATCGCCCGTTGCATCCTTAATCCCAACAATATTAGGATGTTTAGATAGTCGCTCAATCGTTTCAATCGACAATCTTACTCCTGTTCTTTCTGGAACATCATATAACCAGACAGGGAGTGAAGTTGCATCTGCAACTTGAATAAAATGAGCATATAATCCTTTCTGACTTGGACGATTGTAATAAGGCGTTACAGCCAGTAAGCCATCCGCACCATTTTGCTCAGCATGTTTTGCCAAGGAAATCGCATAATCTGTATTGTTGGATCCAATTCCCACCAGTAATGGGATTTTGCTTTGGGTAATAGAAAGTGTCTCTTTTATTAAAATCTGACGCTCTTCCAATGATAAAGATGGACTTTCTCCTGTTGTCCCTGCGATTAAGAGGCCATGAATTCCTGCATTTTTCTGTAATTGAACCAATTTTTGAAAAGACTTTATATCCAGCTTTCCATTTTCTAAAAATGGTGTCACTAATGCCGTTATATAACCTCGAAAATCTTTCATAACTTTTCCTTTATTATGTATCTTTTTTTTGAGCAAAAATTAAACGCGCTCTTTCTAAATCCTGTGCAACATCCACGGCTATCGGAGCCTCTTTAATTCTTCTGCAAACAACCTTCATTCCGGATTCCAAAGCTCGAAGTTGCTCTAAGCGCTCCTGTTTTTCTAAAACTGTTGGCTGTTCCTTTACGAAACGCTCTAAAGAATTTCTTCTCCAAGCATAGATTCCAATGTGTTCCCAAAATTCCTGACCATGTGGAATAACATTTCTTGAAAAATAAAGCGCTCTTGTATTTTTTTGATTGTCTCTAAATCCACAAGCAACCTTTACCCTCGATTTTTCATGAACAAAATCCACTGATAAAGGAGCGACTAAAGTTCCTAAATCCGTATCCTTCTCTTCTAAAGATTTTAAAACCTCTAAAATCAAAGAAGAAGAAACAAACGGCATATCACCTTGCAGATTTATGATTACGTCAAATTTTTTCTGTGGGTCAACCTCTTGGAGAAGAGCACAAATTCTGTCCGATCCACTTTCATATGTATCTTTTGTCATCACAGTAGAAATATTTTGAATTCCCGAAAGAACTGCTAAGATATCAAGATGATCCGTTGCAACAAAAATAGGATAAACGGAATCTTTTGCTATATTTTCTACAAGGTGAACTATCATAGGTTTTCCACCAATGTCTGCGAGCATTTTTTTGGGAAGCCGTGAAGAGTTCATTCTTGCTGGAATACAGACAACGGGCAGCATTGCTCATGCCTCCTGCTTTATTAAAATTTTCAAGATAACACATTATTATCAAATAATTTAAAAAATATAATCATTTTCCCTTTGTGTAATAACTAAAAAGTAAGTATGCCCTTTAATATCATGGAAACTTCATCCACATCCTCTACGATTGCACTTATTCACAGCTTTACTTTTCAAGGTATTGATGCGATCCCCGTGACAGTAGAGGTTCAACTTACAAAAGGCCTTCCTGCTTTTATCATTGTTGGCATGGCTAACCGTGCTGTTGCTGAAGCAAAAGAACGTGTACGTGGCGCCCTAAATTCTATGAATTTAGCGCTTCCGACAAAAAGAATTTTGGTTAATTTAGCTCCTAGTAATTTACCTAAAGAGGGGGCTCACCTAGATCTTCCCATTGCGTTAGCTCTTTTAGCCGCTATGGGGGTTATTCCTATTGATCTCATTCACAACACTGCAGCGATTGGTGAGCTATCTCTAACTGGTGAAATAAAGAATGTTCGTGGAATTCTTTGCGCTGCTCTGGAAGCAGCTGCTCAAGACTTCTCTTTGATTTGTCCTCAACAACAGGGCTCTGATGCGAGATGGGGACATTCAGAAATGCAAGTTCTTGCAGCTCCTAGCTTGCTTAGCCTAGTAAACCACTTTCATGGGCGGCAAATTCTACCACCGATAGGCGATCCTAAACCGCAAATACATAAAAACAATCTTGATATGAAAGATGTTCGAGGGCAGCCTTTAGGAAGGCGTGTCCTCGAGATTGCCGCTGCAGGGAGGCATTCTCTGTTAATGTCTGGTCCACCAGGTGCTGGAAAATCAATGCTTGCCGCTCGCCTTCCTAGCCTGCTACCACCTCTTAAAAAAGAAGAAATTTTAGAAGCTAGTCGCGTTCATAGTATTGCTGGAACGCTAGAAGCTGGACATCTCGTTTCATTACCTCCTTTTCGAGCTCCTCACCATACAGCTTCAGGCGTTGCTTTAACTGGAGGAGGCGCCAAAATCCTTCCTGGAGAAATAAGTCTAGCCCATAACGGTATTCTGTTTTTAGATGAACTCCCTGAATTTTCTCGTTCAGCATTAGAATCTCTCAGGCAGCCTTTAGAAGAGGGGAAAATAACGGTTGCGAGAGCGACAGGACATCTTACTTTTCCAGCACGTTTCCAATTTATTGCTGCTATGAATCCGTGCCGTTGTGGCAATTTAGGTCTGGCAGGAAAAGAATGCGCCAATGCACCTCGTTGTGCAGAAAGCTATATTTCTAAAATTTCAGGACCTTTACTTGATCGCATAGACATGCGTGTAGGATTGCGCCCTTTGTCTCCAAAAGATATTACACAAACACCTTTTGGAGAATCTTCCGAAAATATACGTATTAGAGTGCAAGAAGCAAGAGAAAGGCAATATCAAAGGCAAGGTTGCGTTAATGCATACGCCCCTCTTGAAAAACTTTTTCTCGATGAAAATGCTCAACACTTCACTGAAAAAGCTGCTTCAAAAATGGGACTTTCTGCAAGGGGGATAACAAGACTTCTTAGAGTTTCTAGAACAATCGCAGATTTAAATCATTCAGAACGTATCGCCATCGAAGATGTCGCAGAAGCTCTTAATTATCGACTCCTTTAAATAGCCAAGAAAATGACTATTTTGCCAAAAATTCGTGTTCTTAGCTGGAATCTTCTACACAAGAAAGGAGCATCTGTTGAAGATATTTACAACATTATTGAACGAATACACCCTGATATTATCACATTTCAAGAAGCTCGCATCAACATCGAAGAAATTCACAAAAAACTAGGCGGGTTTTTTACACGCACGGCACTGCCAGGACGCGAACACGGCCTTGCATGTTGGAGCAGATATGAAACACTTTCTCCTCCTGTCTCATGTATTCTACCTTCTGGCATAATTGTGGAAAGAACAGCACTTATTTTAAAAATCAAAACTAACTTTGGCCCATTTTCAATCGCAAATGTTCATCTTTCACATGGACAGCTTTTAAACCGCCGACAATTACGAGTAATATCTCCTCAAATAGAAAGCCCTTGTATGATTATTGGTGATTTTAATTTAATTGGCCCCGTTCTACTCAAAGGCTTTAAGGAAGTAGGCCCACAAATTCCGACTCATCGAATGTTAAACCACTTTCCGTTGCGCTTAGATCGTTGCTTAGTCAAAGGTCTAAATTGCATCCAAGCTGGAAGACTGCCACAACTAGGATCTGACCACCATCCTATCATGATAGATCTCATACCAACATCGTATTAATTAATTTAGTGGCTATAAATAAGGTGACAAAAGACGACAAGCAGAGTCTCTAAGTTGCAAGAGAATTGGACGCTTTTTCAGATCCTCTAAGGTGAAAGGCTGAACTGCAAAATGATACATATAATTTTCGAGGTCAACAGCTAACTCACCGCTGTATATTTCTAAATTTACTTCAAAATTTAAACGTAAAGATCGTGAATCCCAATTTGCACTTCCGATACAATTCCATAAACTATCAACGACCATCAATTTAGAATGATTGAACGGAGCTGGGACACGCCATACTCGACAACCTGCTTGTAATAAAGGGAAAATCCCACTATCTCTGGCAAAATCTAAAAAACGATGATTACTTTTTTCAGGAAAGAAAATATCTACTTTAGTTCCCCTAAGAGAAGCCAATCCTAAAGCTGTAATTAAACGACTATCTGGTAAAAAATACGGTGTCATAATCATTATTTTTTTATGAGCAGAAGAAATAGCTTGCAGTAAAATATATTCCAGCTTTTCCAGATCAGTGTCGGGCCCTGAAGTTATAACGCGCATAGGGACATCTCCCTTAAAATCGATTTCTGGGTAGAAATCAAGACCTCTAAGGTGTTCCTTCGTTGTAAATGCCCAGTCACGTTCAAAAACCTCCACCAATTGCCGTGCTATAGGCCCTTGAACGTGGAAATGCGTATCTGCAACACATTTTTTCTTTGAATAAAAGCTTTCTAAATTTTCACTTCCAATATTTATTCCACCGACAAAGGCTTCTTTACCATCAATGATAAGAAGTTTCCTATGATTTCTTAAATTTACAAAGGGTGTCTTCCACAAAAGAAATGAATGTAAAAAACGTTCACAGGGAATACCATGTTTTTTCAAAGATTTTCTGATGCGAGAATTAAAATAACCACTCCCCACCCCATCAATGAGAATACGTACTTTCACACCAGCCTTATGAGCCGCTACTAGAGCAGAGACAAACAATTCTCCTTCTTCATCACCTCTAAAAATATAAGATGCCATCAACACAGATTTTTCTGCACGAGCAATTCCCTGCAACATTTGAGGATATGTCTCACTGCCTCCGTAATAAAGTCTTGTGGAATTACCTTTAAGGAGTTGCCGCCCTGTTATTTTTTCTCCCATATTTTCTAGGCCTTCCCAACGACCTTCAACTTTATGCGTAAAATACTCTGGAAATGGATGCCTTTCAGCATGTTCCCCTGACATAAGACGAATAGCACGCCGTCTAACGCGGTTAATACCAAACAAGCAATATAAACAAGCACCTAGAAGTGGACTAAACCAACAAATGCCAATCCATCCAACAGCGGCAGAAGAATTCAAGCGCGTTAATAAAACATGAACAGTCACACCAACAACAGCGCAAAAACGCAGTAATGTGAGGAAAAAAAGACTCCACCACACTGATTGAAGTATCGTAATGCTCATATTTTAATAATCCAAATCAAGAGGTCCCTCTTATCCAAAACTTATATCCAATCAGGTGATCTGCGTCCTTGTTGTCCCCTATTAGCAATCCAAAGTTTTAAATTTTTCTCCATCTTTGGAGATTTTTTATCTTTCCAGACTAACCCCTTCTCAAGATTAAAAAGTTTAATTGCCTTTATCAAAGCGCCTCTTGTTTTTTGTAAAGAGACCCCCTTTCCCCGTTGCATCTTTGGAATTTGATTCAATGGAAAAATAAGCATATTTCCGGCTTTACTTAAAAAGAGAATATGATTTTCATCTGTTATCTCGAAAATATAAGAAAGACTATGTCCCTTATCAGGATTAAAAACTTGACGTCCTGTCCTTTTCTCACTCCCCAAGGCATCCGCTGCAACAATCATACCTCGTGCATTATCACTAACGAACAAAATCTCTTGCGTTTCTGTATAAAAAGGCAAAATTCCAATAACCGAAGAATCAACATGCAAATCAATCAAAGTACGTACAGGGACACCAAAGCCCTTTCCTCCTGGGAGATCAGAAGCCGCAATCGTAAACACCCGTCCAGAACTGTCAAAAAGAAAAAACTTATCTGTATTTTGAATTTCAATAGAAAAAGCGTTTGTATCCCCGCCTTTAAAACTCCATGAAGAAGTGTCCAAGCCATGGCCTTTGAAGGCCCTTACCCAACCTTCTGCAGAAAATGAAACAGTAATCGGCTCTTTATCAATCTCTTCCAATCCGCTTAAATCTAGATCCTCAGGAGCCGTCTCTATCAACGTCAAGCGTTTATCTTCTTTGCGTTTTTTAAAACGCTTTTCTAGTTCAAGGAAATCTTTGCTAACATGTTCCAGTCGAAGCTGATCCGACGCTAATAATTTTTCTAGCTCTCCCTTCTCTCCCAAAAGCACAGCATGCTCTTCGCGAATTTGAAATTCTTCAAGGCGTCGCAGAGATCGCAATCGCATATTTAAAATATATTCAGCCTGTAGATCTGTTAGCTTAAAAGTCTGAATCATAACCTTCTTAGGCTCGTCTTCTTCCCGAATAATACGAATGACTTCATCTAAGTTAAGAAAGAGCTTGAGAAAACCTTCTAAAATTTCAATTCGACGATTAACTGCATCTAAACGATAGGAGCTTCGACGTATTAATCCCTCGTGTACATGATCTATCCAAGCTTGAAGAACTTCTTTTAAAGACATGACACGCGGAAGTTTACCATTTTCTAAAACGTTCATGTTTAAATTAAAGCGACTTTCCAAATCCGTTAATTGAAAAAGCCTTTCCATAACTTGCTCTGGATCAAGTTCAGCACTTTTTGGCTCTAAAATAATACGAATATCTGTCGTGCTTTCATCCTGAATATCCTCCAAAAAAGACACTTTCCGTTGGAGGATAAGATCCGCAATTTTTTGTATCAATGCCGACTTTTGAACTGCATATGGCAACTCAGTTACCACTATTTTCCAATTCTTTTTCGTCTTTTTTTCGACATTCCATTTGGCTCGAACAGTGAATGTTCCTTGACCTAAAGCGTACGCCTCGACCATTTCCTCTTTTGGGGTGATCAAAACGCCGCCTGTTGGAAAATCAGGACCTTGAATATATTTTACCAAGCCTTGAATCGTTATCTCTGGTTTTTCAATAAGCTTTTGTGCTGCTCTATATAATTCTGCAGCATTATGAGGCGGTATCCTTGTTGCCATTCCAACGGCAATTCCAGCAATTCCATTTGCCAATAAATTTGGAAACAGAGACGGAAGGACAACAGGCTCACGATCTTCATTATCGTATGTCGGACGGAGATCAACCGCATTGCTTCCTAAACCTTCCAACATTAGCATTGCTGTTGAAGTTAACCTACTTTCCGTGTAACGCATTGCCGCAGCACCATCGCCATCGACAGATCCAAAGTTTCCCTGACCTTCAACCAATGGATATCGCGCAGCAAAAGTCTGTGCTAAGCGTACCAATGCATCATATACTGAGGCATCGCCATGTGGATGGAATTTGCCAATAACATCACCAACAACACGAGCACATTTTTTAAAACCATTTTCGGGATTAAGTTTCAACTCGTACATCGCATACAAAAGTCTACGATGAACTGGTTTTAAACCATCTCTCACATCTGGAAGAGAACGTGACATAATCGTTGACATGGCATATGCAAGATATCTCTCACTCAAAGCCCTAGAGAGAGTACAATCTTCAATTTGCCCAACCGTCAAATTACCCACAAACTTCTCCTATACTGCATCCATCATAGTACTCTAAAAATATCTATAGATATCTTTACTTTATATCTTTACATATCTCTATAATTTTTAAAAATTTCCAAAAGAAATCTTCGTTCAAAAGGAAGTGGTTTTTGCCGCAGTTCTAACAATATTTTTTCTAAAAAATGTCCTGTTAAAAGTAATCCCCATTCGTTAGAAAAATAATCTTTTTCCGCCCAAGCCCCCCCCATAAATTTTGGAAGACGAAAAAGCTTATCTTTCCATTTTTCTTCTACCGCAGACGAAACTGCACATCCTGTTTTAGGTGAGACGTACAAGAGTTCCTTCGTCTCTCCTGTTAAAATACAAGAAGAAACCGAAAGACCAAAACCGAGATGGGACAACAAAGAAAGCTCCCATCTTATATATTTTTCCAAAAGAAGATGGTCCGAAAAATCAGACAGAATGGAAAGAAAGCTTACAGTTTCAAGAAATAAAGGGAAACAAGGATCCTCTTCAGGCAAAGCCAAAGAGAGCAAAGATGCTATGCTACCAATAATAGCCAAAACAATGGAGTTATCATAATTAATTGTTGCATAATTATGCAACAATTCCACCTTAGCTACGCCAAGGTCTCCCTGCCCTTTTCCCTTCCAATTTAATTGAACCAAATTTCCATTCTGCCAGATTGGTCTATTTTTTTTTGAAAAGACACCATAAGCAAAAGCATTTTTAATGCCGTAATCTTGCGTAAAGAAACTAACAAGCGCTCCCTTTTCAGTATATGGCTGCACATTTAAAATTAGAGCTGAAGAACGCCACTCAAGCATTAAGTTCCTCTCAAGAAGAGATCATCATTCAGAATAAATAGCAAAAAGCCCTTTACCCAATAAAGCAAAGGACTTTTTACGACTTCTTATAAAGTTATTAAAGAAGCTTATTTGCCAGCAGCTTTAGCAACTTCTGATGCAAAATCATCTTCTTCTTTTTCAACACCCTCACCAAGTTGAAAACGCTCAAAAGCTTTCAAAGAAATTTTTTCTTTTGCCAAGACTTTATTCACTTTGCTTTCACCATCATGCACCCAAACTTGTTCAAGCAAAACAACCTCTTCGTAAAACTTACGAATACGTCCCTCAACCATTTTTTCGATAATGGCTTCTGGCTTTCCAGATTCCCTTGCTTGTTCACTTAATACAGACTTTTCATGCTCCAAAGCTTTTGGATCTAAATCTGCAGTAGAAAGTGCCATCGGACGAGAAGCAGCAACATGCATTCCAACGCGACGTCCTAAGTCTTCAATAACGTCAGCCTCAGAAGAACCTTCCAGTCCAACAAGAACACCAATCCTTCCAACACCAGGCTTTAAGGCACCATGAATATAACTCGCAACAGCACCATTTTGAACCTCAATAACTTTGGCGCGTCTAAGAACCATATTCTCACCGATTGTAGCAACAAGATGTATCAATTCATCTGCAACCGTACGGCCTGATTGAAGCTTCGCCTGACGTAATACATCAAGGTCACCCCCAACCTTCAATGCTGCCTGCGCAACCTGCTCCACAAACGTCTGAAAAGATTCATTGCGAGCAACAAAATCTGTTTCCGCATTGACTTCAACCATCGCACCACGATGGCCATCAGCTGCAATTGCAACAAGACCTTCTGCGGCAGCTCTGCCTGATTTTTTCGCTGCCTGAGAAAGACCTTTTGTACGAAGCCAATCAATTGCCTCATCAATATTACCATTACTCTCTGAAAGAGCTTTTTTACAATCCATCATACCTGCGCCAGTACGATCACGCAGATCTCTAACTAACTGAGCTGAAATAGCAGCCATCCTTAAAACTCCCTTGAAGATACCAAATTAATTACCACTTAATTCCTGAAGTTAAGCTTTAACCTCTTCTTTAGGAGCTTCTTCAGTTTCTTGGACTTCTTCAGAAATATTCTCAACAGCTCCCAAGTCAGCACCAGAAGCAGCCATTTCTGCAGAAATACCATCCAAAACAGCACCAGCCATTAAGTCACAATAAAAATTAATTGCGCGAATAGCATCGTCATTGCCTGGAATAGGATATGTAATACCACTAGGATCTGAATTGCTATCTAAAATTGCGGCAACAGGAATATTAAGCTTTCTTGCTTCCTCGATAGCCAATTTTTCACGATTTGTGTCAATAACGAACAGAAGACTTGGCAAACCTCCCATCTGCTTAATCCCACCCAAAGAGCGCTCAAGCTTATCACGCTTACGTGTTAATTCCAGCAGCTCTTTCTTCGTCAAGCCAACTTCATTTTCACCCAAGGTTTCTTCAATAGCCCCTAAACGACGAATAGAACCTGTAATTGTTTTCCAATTCGTAAGCATTCCACCCAACCAACGGTGGTTCACATAATATTGTCCACATTTCTGAGCTGCATCTGCAATGGGCTGAGCAGCTGCACGCTTTGTGCCAACGAAAAGGACACGTCCACCAGCAGCAGCCACATCATGCGCAGCTTTCAAAGCTTGATTTAGTAATGGAACTGTCTGTTGAAGATCTAAAATATGAATATTATTACGAACACCAAAAATGTATTTTCCCATCGCTGGATTCCAACGACGTGTATGATGTCCAAAATGAACGCCAGCTTCTAAAAGCTGACGCATTGTAAATGCGCGATCTACCATTCTATTTTCCTCTGGTTAAGCCTCTGCACAATCATCAAACGCCATAATTATGACACCACCAAAAAAATATTATGCATGTGTATTTAGGCAAATTAAAATATTATTTTCTTCTATAAGTTTTTATTAAAAAAAACAAGAGAACCTTACAGTCAAAACTTATGAGACAACCTTTTTTAAATATTTTTTCATAGCTGAGCGTGCAACAAACCCATTTTTTGCAAGCAAAATCAACGAAGGAATTTGAATAGGATGCTTAATCAAAGACAAAAAAATTAAGTGCCATGGAATTTTTCCACCTTTACCAAATGGAAGCAAAGCAACTGGAGGTAAATCTTCTGAAGACTCATCACACACAACTCGTAAAACAAAAAAAGGCAAGCCACTTGTTGCGACAGCACCACTCTCCATATCTACCGAAAAAGCACCCGTTTCATCAAAAAGTTTTTTTTTCATCTCCTTTCGAGAAATAATCCCAGTAACAGCGAGTAGCGGTTCTTTAGAAAGTTTCTTTTTTTCAATGATTGCAGATGGAAAAGATAGGGAGACGCCAACATTCTCTCCGTCAACGATAATCGTTGTTGGTAACAAAATATCACCAACTTTTAATTCGGAAGCTAATGCACCAGCACAACCAAAAGATAAAAGCTGCGTAACCCCTTTTTCCTTCAAATAATCAACGGCTTGAATCGCACCTTGGTGCGTTGAGTTGCTCATAGCAATCATTGCATTTGGAAAAAAATGGCGAGCAAGATCCGCTTCTGCTTTTAATCCTGTGACAATCCCCATCATAAATTCTACATACCCCAAGATGTTCTTGTTCGGCCATTTTCTTTCAAATTTTTAAAACGTGACAAAGCGAGGAGTGGGAAAAAATGTTTATAACCATGATAACGCAAATAAAATACTTTTGGAAAACCAACCGCATTATGGAAACCTTCTTCCCACTCCCCCTTCTCATTCTGTTCTAAGATTAAATAATCAATACCACGCTGTACCGCCTTAGAGTTAATTTCTCCAGCAGCCATCAGGGCTAATAAAGCCCAAGCTGTTTGCGTTGGCAGACTGCGCCTGTAAGTCCCTGGCTTAGCACCTTCATAACTTGCACAATCTTCTCCCCAACCGCCATCCTCACGCTGTACGAGCTTTAACCAATTAACAGCTTTTTTTATAGCAGGGTCCGTAGAGGATATATTAAGTGCATTAAAGGCTGACAAAACAGACCATGTTCCATAAATATAATTTGTCCCCCAACGCCCAAACCAAGAACCATCTTCTTCTTGTTCTGCACGGAGATAATTGACCGCTTTCCGAAGACAATCTCTATCTTCTGCATTCCCCAATTGGGCAAGAAAAGACACACATCGCGCCGAAACGTCCGCGGTTGGCGGATCTAACAATGCCCCATGGTCTGCAAAAGGAACCTGATTAAGAATGTCTAAATCATTATCTATATCAAAAGCGCCCCAACCGCCATTTGTTGATTGAAGGCCTATAATCCATTTTCTTGCCCGTTCAATTGAAAAGGCATTTTTTACTGGATCAAGACGATGCAGAAAAATACCGACAACTGCTGTATCATCTACATCTGGATAATAAGGATTTTCGTATTGAAAAGCCCATCCGCCAGGTTCTATTTCATCGGAGGCATTTATCGCCCAATCTCCTCTAACATCAAGAATTTGATACTTCCTCAACCAATCTGCTGATAGCTCAAGCTGATGACGTGTTTGTTTTTTTAAATCTTCCTGATCCCCGTCAAGCACTTCAATCAATGCAACACTGGCTAATCCTGTATCCCAAACAGGAGAAACACAGGGCTGACAATAAGTCTCTTTGTCTGTCTCTATTAATAAATCTTGGATACTTTGCCATGCTTCCTGCACTAAAGGATGCTTATCACTGACACCTAGCGCACGATACATCATCACAACATTAGCCATTGCAGGATATATTGCACCAAGACCACCTTCACTCAATCTCGCTTCAATAAAAGAAATTGCCTTAGCAATTGCTTTGCGACGCAAACGAGGTGAAAAGAATGGTTCAACCTTTCGTAAAAGAACATCCAATCCCTTAAAAAAATATCCCCAATAAGAGCGATACGGCCCACGAATCCAATCTTTTACTTTAGAGGGACGTGTTCTAAAAAGCTCTTCAATATGAACACCCCTCGGGTTGACTGCCAAAGGTCTTAAGGCTGCTAAGACAAGCAATGGAGCAATTACCGTACGAGACCAATAAGATACATTCCAGATGGAGACTAATGATTTTCGAGGCAAAAGCATCAGTTCTACAGGCATAATAGGAACAGCATCCCACGGAACCTGGCCAAATAAGGCTAACAAAATTCTGGTAAAAACATTTGTTCTTTCAGCACCACCATGTTGAAGAATAGCCTCTCTAGCCTTTTTCATGTGAGGAGAATCAGGAGAATCTCCAAGAGCTTTTAAGGCATAATAAGCCTTCACACTCGCAGATAAATCAAAGTTACCATCATAATATAAGGGCCAACCGCCATGCTCTCCCTGTATCCTGCGAAGATAAGCCCCAATCTTCTCTTCTTTCTGAGGATCAATTCTATCTAAATAGTGCTCCAATAAGATATATTCTGCAGGAATGGTAGCGTCTGCTTCCAATTCGAAAACCCAGTGACCATCTTCATTCTGGAGCTGAAAAAGCGCCTTTTGTGCGGCTTGGAGTTTGGCGTTTAATAACTCACTAAAAGAGCTAATTTTTAAAGATGCATTTCCAAGCTTATGAGCTTCTTTTTCTCTTAGAATAGACATTTTTTTACTAAAACCCTTTTAGACAATATTAATTCAACAATTAGATTCAATTATTGATTGGCAAATAGCCTTGTGAAATAGCTGAACGAAATCCCAGCTCACCAACGGCAGCTAATCCAGAACGAACTGCCCCCTCTAAGGTCGAGGGTAGCCCCGTAGAAATCCAATCCCCTGCCAACACCAAATTTAAAAATTGCGTTGCTGTCCCTGGCCGCTTCGCATTCTGTGAAGATGTCGCGGCAAAAGTAGCACGCTTTTCATTAATTAAACGATATTCTGGCATTTTTAATTGAGAAATATTCTCTAATAAATTTTTTCTTAAAGCCAATACAACTTCTTGCCACACTCGCGAAACAAGCCTTTCTTTTGAGATTGAAGCGTACCTATTTGCAGCGCTGATCGTAACTGAGATGACTCTATCCTTTACAAAAATCCACTCTGAAATCCCAAGATTTACACCCAGAAAACCCGTTTTCTGAATGATACCCCTTAGCGAAGGCATGAACGGAAGATGGAAATGTATATTTAAAATACTTTCATACTCATCTGGCGCATTTAAATTTGGCAATAACCCCTTAGCTATGGAGCTTGGAGTGGCAAGAATAACAAAATCATCTTGAGATAAGTGCAATAAATCGTGATTTGTTTTCAAAGCAACAGCACGCCCTTTTTCAAAAATAATTTCTCGAATACGCATATTAAAATTCATGTGAACTTTGAATTTATCCAAGTAAGAAAGTGCTGGATTAACAAAAGCATTTTCTAAAGATTCCAAAGGATAAATTGGATGACACCCTCTCCCTCCCTGCAAAAGGCTTTCCCTTATAATATTAGCAAATAATTTTGCACTCCCAGACTCAACACTTGTATTCAGAGCAGAAATGATCAAAGGCTTCAGTAAAAACTCTGTGAGTCCCCCCGATTTCAAGCATTCAATGGCTGTCGTATTCTCATCCGCCTTTAAAAAACTATAAAAAGACCATAATTCTGCTAATCCCATATTAGGAGGACGACGAGAGTTAAAAAACATCCAAAAAGGAACTTTTCCAGACGAAAGAGATAATTTCCAAAGCTTTTGCGTTTTTAAATTAAAAAATGGGAAAAGTGGTCTTTGCGCGATACGTAACCTACTTCGTGAACCAATAAGATCAACATATCGCAAAAGGTATTTATTGGCTGAAAGTACTAGATGATTACCATTATCAATTTTGCAGCCAAGAGCGGAATCATAAAAAGAACGAGCCCTTCCACCAGCAATAGATGCAGCCTCATATAAAAAAACTTCTGCTTGAGGAGCTAGCTCAACAGCCGCAGAGAGGCCAGCAATCCCTCCTCCAATAATATGAACTCTACTCATTTCCCAATCAGGGCCTTTGTGAAGAAAATGATTTTCCAAGCTAAGGATTTTTTTAGAGGTGTTTTGAAATTTTTCCACCCTTGCTTTTCTAATGACTTTAAGGTTGCTTTATAGGAAGCGGCCATTAAGCGCGCTGGCTTCATTGCCTCTGTTGGACAAAGACCCATATAATATTCTGCACTCTTAAAATTATCCTTAGCTCTTTCTGCTAAAATTTTACAAATACTTCCGATATCATCTGATTCCAAAAGAGAGTGAATATTTGTAGAAATTTGAAATCGACCGACCAGCTGCTTAGGAAGATAACAACGCCCTAAAGATATATCACTATTTAAATCTCTTAAAATATTAACCTGTTGCAAGGCTCTTCCTAAGTAATAGGCAACTTGATCTGCATTTTTACTTCTTGCACCAAAAATCCTTACCGAAATCCGTCCAACAGCAGATGCGACACGATCACAATAAAGATCTAAAATTTGTTCATCTGGAAAAACAATCGGCCCTTCCAAATCCATCCTCATACCCTCAATAATTTCTTGAAAATCCACCTTATTGAGACCATAAGTCCTAATTGCAGCCAAGAGAACACGTTCCAAAGCATCTTGCGCATTTCCATCGTAAAGATGATCAATCCTAGAAGACCAGTGATTCAGTAATGTAAGAGACTTCTTTATATCACGACCAGCAGAACTGTCTCCATCAGCTATATCATCTAACTCTCGACAGAAAGCGTAAAGCGCATACATTGCTTCTCTTCGTGCGCGCGGAAGAATACGCATACCCTTATAAAAGGAGGTCTTAGATAGAATGACAATTTTTTCTACTGCTTCAATATCTTTATAAGAACAAGGCAGGCCATCTAAATGTACTTTTGTCTCATGTGCAGAATATGAAAATTTTTCTAAAATACCATGAGTAAGCGCTTTTATTTTATCGAACGAACTTAAGGAGACGGGTTTCTCCAAAGGATCTTCATTCCGCAGTCGTTTGGCCAAGGAATGTGCTATGCTCACAATAACAGCAGCTTCCATTTTTAGACGTGGGTTTTTAATTTTCTTAGGAAGAGAACTTGCTTCTTTATTTAAAAGATCCACGTGATCAAGTATACGATTAAAAATGTGCCTTACACCCTTAGAAGAGCGATGTTCTAAGAAATTTTCTATAGAGATACCTGCATCTTGCATCCAATCTTGTGGAATGTAACATCGATTAAGTTTTTTTAAATCTACTTTAACGTCCTGCAAGTGATTTAAAATCTGCAAAGATGCACACAAAGCATCCGATGCATTTACGGTATCTTCCTTTTCGTTGTGAAGAGAGAGTAGAAAACGCCCAACAGGCGCTGCAGAATATCTGCAATAATCCATTAATTGCTTCCAATTATCATAGCGCTGCTTTTCTGCATCCTGCCTGAAAGCTTTTAGCAAATCGCTCGCAACTGAAAGTTCAATTTTATTCTTTGAAAGTACTCGCCCTAAATCAGCGGCAACGGCTTCACTATCAATAGAAAAAACTCCAGAAGTCAGAGCCTTTTCCATCCCGAATAATCGAGATATTTTCTCTTCAGACGAAAGTATCTTATCGTCTGCTATATCATCTGAGATGCGTGCGAAATGATAGTAAAGATGAATAACTTTACGAAAGTTAGAGGAAATTAAAAAAGATCCAACCGGAAAATTTTCACTCTTTTTGTCTCTAGAAAGCGGCTTATTCATGGATGACACAGATTCCCTCTCCAATTTAGGATTTCATTGGGTTCACAGACGACAGACGTAAGTGAACCTCATTAATTCTCACTATATGTACGTTGATGCCACTCAACACCATTTCCGAAATAATGATTATAAGCTGATCCTACTGTCGCTAAACTGTAAAAAAAAGCGATTAAAGGTAATGGTAAAGACCTCCAAGGAGATAAGCCGAACCATTTTAAAGTTGGGAAATAACTGCAACACGCCATGAGATATGCTAGTCCGCCAGCAATACGTGTGCGTCCACGTCCTCTCAACATAAAAAATAGCGGAGCAAACCAAATGAGCATCATACCGCATAGGACAAAGAACAATAAAATTATTGAGTAATGCAACTGAACATAAGCCGTTCTGGAAATCATATTCCAAACGTCTTTTATGTTTTCATATTTACGCAACGACCATGCCTGCTTACTGCAGCCTAAATATAATCTCCCCCCCATTTTTTTAACTCTCGCAGCTAAAGCGCAATCATCAATCAATGCCCCTCGAATAGATGCGATACCACCAATGCGATCTAATGTTCTCTTTTTCAAAAGAACAGTTCCTCCGGCAGCTCCTGCAATAAATGAATCAGGATTTGCTACTTTTCTAAATGGATACAAAAGAGCAAAAAAGTAAACAAAAGCGGGAATAAATGTTTTCTCAAGCAAGCTATTGCACTGAAGCATAACCATTTCTGAAACAAGATCTAAATTATCCTGACTAGCCTTGTGTACAAGCGAAGAAATATGATCAGATGCATGTAAAATATCTGCATCCGTAAACAACACAAGCGCATCTTCAGACAAATTGATATCAGGATCAACCAATCCCTGATGCAAAGCCCATAACTTTCCACTCCACCCTTCCGGTCTAGGATCTCCAGCAAGTACCTTCAAAGAAGGATTCGTTTTTGCAATAGAATTTGCTAACTCTCTTGTCCTATCAGTACTTTCATCGTCAACAAGTAAAACAGTATACTTTCCAGAATAATCCTGATTCAACAATGATTTCAAACTAATAGAAACGTGTTCTTCTTCGTTTCGTGCTGGGACAACAATCAAAACATCAGGTAAACTCTCAGAAAAATTTTCGTTTGTATATGAAAGCCAAGGGCCTCCTATCCAATACTTGCCCCAAGAGGTGATTAAAAAACTCCATATTCCTAAAACTGCATAGGATAACCAACGCATAAAATGTCCTCAAATATTATTATCTTGGAAAGTGTTTAAACCAGGAAACAGCCGACGAAACAGCCTGTTCAGCAGATGAAGGTTTATAACCTAGTTCTTCACAAGCTTTTTCAGAAGAAAAATACATAAGCTTTTTCGCCATCGCTAATGTATCGCGGTGCAACCTAGGCGTCTTTCCAGATATTCTGGCAACAAGCTCAGAAAGAAGTGCAAAAGGATATAGCGCTGTAGCTGAAACACAAAATCTAGGAGGTTTCTGCCCCGATTTTCGAGCTACCAATGAAAACAAATCCCCGAGCATTATATTCTCTCCACCCAAAATATATCGCTCCCCGATTTTACCTTTTTCAAAGGCAAGCACATGCCCTCTCCCTACATCGTCAACATCAACTACATTCAATCCAGTTTCCACATAGGCCGGCATTTTTCCTCTAACACAATCTAAGATAACCTGCCCTGTAGGCGTTGGCCTTATATCACCCCAACCAATAGGTGTAGATGGATTTACAATAACAATAGGCGCCCCTTCAACAGCAATCATCTTTAAAATTGCTTGCTCCGCCTGATATTTGGAGCGCTTATAAGCACCAACAATTTTATTCAAAGAAACGTTATCTGTTTCAACTGTCGGTCTCCCATTAAGAGCTGTAGGCATCGTAGCAACAGAAGAACAGTAGACAACTTTTTTAACATGAGCCTTCAATGCCACTCGAATAATATTTCTCGTTCCTATCACATTCACTTTATTCATACGCTCAGGATCAGGAACCCAGAGACGATAATCCGCGGCAACATGAAACAGTCCGCCAACATTGACCATTGCTTTTTCCAAAGAAGAAAGGTCTAAAAGGTCTCCCTCAACAATTTCTGCATCAATATTTTGAATATTTTGTCGATTAGAATTAGGCCTAACTAAAATCCGCAAAGGATATCCCTGCTTCTGAAGGGCTCTTGCAACAGCCGCACCAACGAATCCTGTGGCACCTGTAATCAAGGCTAAGGGCTTTTTATCTTCCATTCACTCTCTTCCCTTTACAACCCCAATGAAATTTTAACGAAATAAAATTTATCAAAAGAAATTCTTTTTTTTCGCAAAAAATTATTTATATCTAAATTCTAACAGGCTATTTTTAAAACATTATCCCAATTAATTATGGATAATTTCTTTTATTTTATCGAGAAGCCTTTTTTGAAAAAATCACTCCCACCATTATTCTTTGCCATAGGCTCCGCATGTTTTATTTTTTTAGCAATAAACAATAATATTAATGCCATATTTAAAGCCTTATTACGAGTAGGTTTTTTAGGCTTTTTCTTTCTTCTTTTCTTAAGTTTAATAAACTATCTAATTCTTGCATTAGCTTGGAAAAGCATTTCAAAAAAACTTAATTTCTTTCAAATTATTCTATCAAGAATGATAAGGGATTCAGCAGGTTCATGCCTACCACTCTCTCAAATTGGCGGTATTTTAATCGGCACATACGCAACAATTACACTCTTCCAAAAAAAGAAGGCACATGAACTAACAGACGCTGAAAAAGAAAATTTAGCAGCAACATCCAATTTAATGGATGTAACCCTAGAAGCCATCGCTCAAGTCCTTTTTATCTTTACGGCTCTCTTCCTCTTACTTATATCGCATCAAAATGGAGATGTTTACTTTAAAACAGTAGGCGTTAGCGCTCTCTTATTAAGCTTAGGTCTTTACCTTTTTATTTTAATACAAAGAAACCTACAAACAACAACGAACTTCTTAAATAAATACATCACATCTAAAAAATGGAAGAATCTCTTAAAAGAAAAAATTTCTCAATTAAATTATCAATTTTTAGAAATATGGAAAAATCCACACAATATTTTAAAAGGTATTTTCCTTCATTATATTGCATGGACATATAGTGCTTTTTTAACTTGGACCGCCTTACATCTGCTTAAAATGCCTATTTCCTGGAAGGATTGCTTTATATTCGAAGGCATTTCTTGCGGGATTATTTCTACCTTTTTCTTTGTCCCAACCTCCATTGGAATTCAAGAAGGAGCCTATATTAGTTTAGGATATCTCTTTGGCGTACCTGCCGAGGTAAGCTTTTCTCTCTCGCTTTTACGCCGTGGACGAGAAATTTTTATTGGAGCCCCAATCCTTTTACTCTGGGAAATTAGACAACTCATAAAAAACTCGCAACAAAAATGAATTTTGCTGCGAGCCTTTTATTCAAATTTCAAAACGATCAGTTATTAATCATTTTAAATCCAGAAAGCTGCTTTTTTTCTTCTTCAAGATAAAGAGCTGCTCCTTGAATAACTTGTTTTTTAAGTTTTTCATTCAACCATTTTTCAATAGAGAAATCACGGATGACTGACTGCGCAACAGTCTTCGACTGCGCCCAAACTCCCCAATAGAGACATAAACGCCGAGCTTCTTCAGGAGAAGTAAAAGAAATGATTTTAGACAAAACCCTCTTGTTTGAAAGAAGTCTTGCATACTTCACATCGTCTGATTCTGTTACAATCGCAGATAGTGGAAAAACGTCAGAAACTTTAGCAGCTCCCTCCAGCAATGCTCCTTCAGCTGTCTCTTCCGCCTCAGGACGAAGTGTCTTCATACGATCACGCCATTCTGAATCTGTTTCAACTTCGCGAATAACACGATCCATCGTTGCAACAGCATCAAATGGAAAACTCCCAGAAGCACTTTCTGCAGAAAGCATTGTTGCGTCAGCACCGTCATAAACAGCCTGCGCAACATCTGAAACTTCTGCACGTGTCGGTGATGGCGAAGATATCATGCTTTCGAGCATTTGAGTTGCAACAATGACAGGACGCCCCTGTTTATGAGCTTCTTTCAAAATCCTCTTTTGACTCAATGGAACCGTTTCAGCAGGGCATTCAACACCAAGATCACCACGCGCAATCATAATTGCCTCGGAGAGAGCAACGATCCCACTAATTTCCTCTAGTGCTTGAGGTTTTTCAATTTTACTGACGATAGCAGCTCGCCCTTTGATAATATCACGTGCGGTCTGAACATCTTTGGCTGTCTGAACAAAAGAAATTGCAATAAAATCCACACCCAATGAAAGTGCGAAATCAAGATCTGCTCTATCCTTTTTTGTCAAAATAGGAATAGGAAGCGTGACATCTGGAACGTTCACACCTTTGTGATCTGAAAGCTTTCCACCAACAACCACGACTGTTTCAATGGAATTATCCGTTTTTCCTGTAACTTTTAAAACAAGTTTTCCATCATCAAGCAACAAACGACTATCAATTTTAGCCGTTGCAATAATTTCTGGATGTGGAAGGCAAACACGTTCCTGTGTTCCAGGAGCTTCATTCAAATCCAGCGTAAATGTTTGTCCATTTTCTAAGATAATAGAAGAATTTTCAAAACGTCCGACGCGTAACTTAGGCCCTTGCATATCGGCAAGAATACCCAAAGGACGACCTAACGTCTTCTCCGCAGCGCGGATATCGTTATAACGAGCTTGATGATCCTCGTGTGTTCCGTGAGAAAAATTTAAACGAAAAACATTAACGCCTGTGCGTGCAAGACGTTCAATTTTATCTGATCCTGAAGTAGCAGGGCCTACCGTAGCCACAATCTTAGTATTTCGAAAGCGAATATCCATTCACATTAATCCTTAAAAAAACAAACATTTTTAAAATGTTCTGTATTGTTGTTTTTCTACGTTTTCTTTCGACTTTATTTTGGTTCTGAGTCTTCATCTACTGCTCCCCAGAGATGAGATTTTTCAATCCATCCCTTATAGCCAGCAATATTAACCTCACACCATGCTTTCCATTTCTCCCCACCACATTTTGAGACCCGCCCAACAGCACCTGGCAACAAAAAAGCAACAGGACGCCCTTTGGAGTCTGGAGATGAGTATATAGGAAAGCTTCCCAAAGCACACTTATTATCAAAAGAAGAACAATAACTCACCACATGAGAATCATACTGCCTTTCTGAATCTGCTTTGTTTTTTGGAGAAGGTGCATCTAATTTAGGCTCTTCCTTATTCTTTGAAGAAGATAAAACAACAACATTGCGAGAAGACCGCAATGTTGCTTGATGCATCCATCCTTTTTCTCCAAAGTTATCCTCCACCTGACACCAATTTTGAAACTTTCTTGAAACTTTCACAGGAAGCCCTCTGCGATAATATACCCAATCAATAGGGTAATTAGAGCCCGGCCCACGGCGCATATAAACCTTTCGCCCCCTCAACGCGGCGAAATACGGCTGAAAAGTTTCCTCAGCTGCGATTGGCGCAGGTGGTAAAGATACGCTTGATTTTGAACTCTCTTTTTTCTCTATCTTTTTACCCTGTGTCTTTGAGTTATGAGATTTTTTTGATTTCAGAGCATGCGATGATTTTGAATTTATTGAAGATTCTCTATCCGAATCCTTTTGAGATGCTGAAGCCGACAAGGGAAGTCCTGATACAAAAGACAGGATAAACAAAGACAACAAATAATAAGGAAAGCGAACTTGAAAAAAGCTTTGTGTTTTTACCATCATCTCAAGGAGTTTCCCTTATTCCCATTCAATCGTACCTGGTGGCTTAGATGTAATATCATATGTAACACGGTTAATTCCACGAACTTCATTAATGATTCGACCTGCCACTCTTTCAAGAAAAGAAATTTCAAAAGGATAAATACGTGCCGTCATACCATCAGAACTTGTTACAGCTCTTAAAGCACACGCCTGATCATACGTTCTGGCATCCCCCATCACCCCAACAGTTTTCACAGGGAGCAAGACAGAAAATGCCTGCCAAATTTTATTGTACAAACCAGCTTTTCTAATTTCCTCTAGAAAAATAACATCTACTTTCCTAAGTAAACTTAGCTTTTCGGATGTAACATTCCCTGGAATCCTAATGGCCAATCCTGGCCCTGGGAAAGGATGACGGCCAACATAAGCATCGGACAAGCCAAGCTCACGACCCAACAGCCTCACTTCATCTTTAAAAAGGTCCCGCAAAGGCTCAAGTAAACGCAAATTCATACGTTCTGGCAATCCGCCAACATTATGATGAGATTTGATAGTAACTTCATTTCCGCCAACCAAGCTCACACTTTCAATAACATCTGGATAAAGCGTTCCCTGTGCTAGGAAATCTACATCCCCTATTTTCTTAGCTTCTTCTTCAAAAATATCGATAAAGAGTTTACCTATCGTTTTTCTTTTAGTCTCTGGATCCCGCCCCCCTTCTAAAGCAGAAAGAAAACGCTTTTCCGCTTGACAGTGAATGAGCGGAATATGAAAGTCATCTCTAAAAAGTCGAGTGACATTTTCTGCCTCCCCCTCACGCAACAATCCTGTATCCACAAAAATACAGGTTAAGCGATCCCCAATTGCTTCATAAATTAATTTCGCAGCAACAGCACTATCAACCCCACCCGACAAGCCACAGATGACCCGAGCATTTTCACCAACCTTATCCTGTATGCGTTTAATCTCAGCATCCCTAAAAACTTCCATACTCCACTTGCCAGTACAGCCGGAAATATTCAAAGCAAAATTACGTAAAAGCACCGCTCCATCTGGAGTATGAACGACTTCAGGATGAAACTGAACCGCATAAAAACGACGTTTTTCATTCCAAATAACAGCAAAAGGCGCCCCTTCAGAAGCTGCCAAAGTTTTAAAATCTGAAGGAATAGCAACCACCCTGTCTCCGTGGCTCATCCAAACTTCATGCGTTGTTCCGTCTTTCCAACTTTCTGGGAAGAATTTAGACTCTTGTTCAATTTTAATTTCCGCACTTCCAAATTCACGATGGTGATGGCTTTCTACCTTTCCTCCAAACATCTGGCACATAATTTGTTGCCCATAACAAATGCCCAAAAAAGGAATTTCTAAATCAAATACTTCCTTCTTCAGCTTAGGAGCATTGGCATCAAGAACACTTGCAGGACTTCCCGAAAGGATGATCCCATTAGGTGCAAAAGACTTAATTTTTTCTAAACTTGCATTGTAAGGCCATATCTCACAATAGACGCCACACTCTCGCACTCGCCTCGCAATTAACTGTGTGAATTGACTACCAAAATCTAGAATTAATATAGAATCACTAAATTTGGATTCCTCAGCAGTCGAAAGGGATGCATTGCACTGGTTCACGAGAGTATAAGACCTTCAAAAATTACAATGAAATAAATTAAAACTATTCAGTTACTAGCAAAATAGAAAAACAAATAGATAATTCCTATCTTTTTTTCACGAAAAGACTAAAAATTAAATCCTATAACCGCTTATTGAACACATCTGGAACAATCAACACTGTGGATAAAAGAACGTTTTTATTATCTTCTTTTCTTGTTCTCTCAGCCTGTGGCCCAGATCTTGCCATGCCTGACCCTTACGGAACTTGGTTTGGAACCTTGCAGACAGATGAAGGGTTTTGTCCAACTAACTCGCCCTCTACTTTACGCATTTACGGACAGGACATGGTGTTTGCCGCAGCCAATGGTCCCTTAATCCTCCATGGAAAACATCTCAAAAAAGACACACATTTTATCCTTAGCCTAACACAACAGGGCATGGACAATCAGCCTTTTCACATGCTCTTTAACGGATGGCCGGATGGCGCAACAATAAAAGGTGTATATGCCACACCGCGTTGCCGAGCTCATATCACTTTGAGAAGATGGTAATTTCAAAAGAAAATTATTTTAGGAGTTGCATGAAAAGAAAATACCCCATATAAAACTCCCTGTAAGCACCCGTAGCTCAACTGGATAGAGCACCTGACTACGAATCAGGAGGCTAGAGGTTCAAGTCCTTTCGGGTGCACCACTTACATAAGCACCCGTAGCTCAACTGGATAGAGCACCTGACTACGAATCAGGAGGCTAGAGGTTCAAGTCCTTTCGGGTGCACCATTCCCATAAATCGCATATACTTCTCAAATTGGGCTTGATGCGTTTCGTATGGCTATTATGAAAAAATTTCTTTCTCTTCCTACTGATATTCTTAACTCTCGAGGCTTAGCCTACTCCGCTTCTGGAGATCTCTGCTTAGATGGCGTGAATCTTCCTTATCTAACTAAATATCTTGATTCTCCTTCATGGGTCATTGGTGCCGATACCTTCAAGTATCGTGCTATGCAATTTTATCAAATGCTTGAAACAAGCTGTCCTCGTGTAAATTGCCACTTTGCCGTTAAATCTTTAGATCATGTTGCCATTCTCAAAATTTTAAAAAATATCGAATTTGGTCTAGATATTGTGAGCTCTGGAGAACTTTCCAGAGCCTTACATATTGGCTTCCCAACTCATAAAATTGTATTTTCTGGTGTTGGAAAAACAGATTCAGAACTTAACTTTGCTCTTCAATCAAATATTGCCCAAATTAATATTGAATCCTTAGGGGAATTAAAGCGCCTTAACAAAATTGCTTCCCAAGCAAATATGGTCGCCCCTATCGCTATAAGAATTAATCCTGACCTCGGTTATGGAGCCTATAAGAAAATCACGACAGGGAATAAAACAGACAAATTTGGAATTCCATGGAATGAAATTCTCTCTCTTTGGCCGAAAATTACAGAAGAGATGCCTAACATCCAACTAAAAGGCATTGCCGTTCATGGTGGAAGCCAGATTCTTGATGAAAAGAAATTTCTCAATTTTTATCAACGCATCGCACAACTCATTAAAACTTGGCAAAATCAAGGACTTAAAATTGATAGTTTAGATTGCGGTGGCGGTTTTGGAATTCCATATTCTTTCAATGAAGAGCCTTTAAATCTTAGAAAATTAGGAAAAATCATTCACAAGATTCTATCTCCTCTTAATGTTATGCTACGCTTTGAACCTGGCCGTTACATTAGTGGTCCGGCAGGCATATTAATTTCTCGTGTTATCGAAATTAAACAAACAGAATCACAAAAATTTCTAATTTTAGATGCTGGTATGAACGACCTGCTTCGTCCTGCACTTTATGGCGCTCAACACGAAATTCTACCTCTTAAACAAAAAGAAAATACGCCAAATAATAAATATGAAGTTGTTGGACCCATTTGTGAAAGCAGCGATTTCTTTAGGAGAAATTATACCCTCCCTCAGCTATCTCCAGGAGATTATATAGCTATTTTGGACACTGGCGCCTATGGATCTGTTATGAGTTCTTCTTATAACAGTCATCCATTGAGCCCTATTCTTCTTGCCCATAATGGGAAATGGGACATCATCAGGAAACGTCAAACGATTGAAGATATTTTATCAAACGAAACGCTTCCTGACTGGATTTCTTAAAATTAAGGGACTTTATAAAAAGGATTTGGAAGAAGAAAAGTTTTCCCTCCATGTCCACCGACTAGATCTGTCGGTTGATCTCCCATGTTTAGAATAATTTGATATCCCTGAGCTTCAATATTTTTGCGTAAAGGTGTTTTATAGTCAATGGCTGAACGGACATCACCAATGCCCCGCATATAGAGGGAGGTCCAATTATTTATATGTTCTTTATGTAGATTCTTAATAACATGAGAACGATATTTTTCAGATCTGCCCGTAATAAAGAAAACTGCAACATGTCGTTTTTGAGCTTCTTCAATTAAAGATCTCGTTGAGTCGAAAGCAACAGCCCTTTCTTTTTTAATCCAACCTTTTTCAGAACAAGGGCCACTGGGCAGATGACATCCCCCACTCTTAAAGTATGCAAACTGATTTGCCTTTATAACCTCCCATTGAGAGAGAGTTGTTTCATCAATATCAAGGACAATTGCCTGTTTCTTAGAAAGTTTAGCATTCTTCTCTAAATATTTAGTCGCTTGATGAACTACTTTATCAAAATCACGTAAATACTGCCCATTCTCATGATAACGAACAAGAGAAGAGGCCAAATCAGAAATATTTTCATGAGGCTTTTCCATAGCAGAATTCGTTGCATTCGCATTTTGACAAAGAGACGAAGCAACAGCAAAAGAGAAAAGCATAAATCCAGAACAAAAAAACTTTTTTGTTCTATCTAAAATAATTCCTGACATGGCCCACAATCCTTATTGGTGAATATCAACAGCAGAGAAGAAAAATCCCGTTTCTTTTTCTGCATTTTCAAGTGAATCTGATCCATGAACACTGTTTGATTCAATGTTTTCAGCAAATGCTGCACGAATTGTACCAGCTTCTGCCTCTTTAGGATTTGTAGCACCCATCAATTTTCGATAATTTTCAACCGCATTCTCACCCTCAAGAACTTGCACAACAACAGGTCCAGAAGTCATTGAAGCGACCAAATCCTGGTAAAATGGACGCGCTTTATGAACTTCATAGAATGCCCCTGCCTGCTCTTTACTTAAACGAATACGACGTTGTCCGATAATACGAAAACCTTTATCCTCAATCATCGCATTGATTTTTCCTGTGAGATTGCGACGTGTCGCATCTGGCTTAATAATTGAGAGTGTACGTTCAATAGCCACGCTAAAACTTCCTACTTAAAATAAAATTACAAAGAGGCCTTAAAGACCTTTTTATGAAGAGTTCTAAGATATACGAAAAAATCTCATAAATAAAAAGGAATTGTCCCTTTATAATGGACTTTCTTGTTTAGAAAACTCTTCTAAAATCAAAATAACTTTATCTAGTTCATTCTGAGCTAGATAAGCATGTACAGGAAGCGCAAGAACATGCTTTGATAAAGTTTCGGAAACGATCAAAGAGGATGATTTATCATGAAATTTTTTATAAGCATCCTGAAGATGCAAAGGCTTTTCATAGTAAATAGCGTGCTGAATATTCGCTTGAGATAAATATTGAGAGCACTTTTTGCGATCCATCCACTTTGGAAGTAAAATGGTATATACAGACCAAGCCCCTTTTCCATTTGTTGAACAAGAAGGACGCCTATAAATACTTGGTAAAAATTTATTATAAAGTTCAACATTCCTTTGTCGCTTTTGACATTCTTCTTCAAATGAAACCGTTTTTGCTAGAAGAATAGCCGCCTGTAAGCTATCTAATCGGGCATTCAAACCTACTCGAATAATATCATAGGGATTTTCCCCCATTCCATGAGAACGTATTGAACGGTATTTTTCAACCAAATCCACAGAATCTGTCAGTATAGCACCACCATCTCCATAAGCACCCAAAGGCTTCGCTGGAAAAAAGGATAAAATCGTTGCACGTGCTAATTTGCCAGAGGTTTTGTTATTATATGTGGCACCAAAAGATTGCGCAGAATCTGCGTACAGGTTTAATCTGTATGTCTTTGCAATATCAACCAATTCAGACCACGGTGCTGGCTGTCCAAAAAGATCAACACCGATAATTGCGACAGGCCTTAACTTGCCTAACTTTATAGTAAGTTTAATTTTTTCTTTTAAATCTTGCGCAGAGATTTGATAAGTCTCTGGATCGACATCAACAAAAACAGGAGTTGCTCCTAACAAGATAACAATTTCTGCTGTTGCGACATAGGTAAAAGAAGGCAAAAAAACAGCATCCCCTGCTTTTACCCCATCAGCCATCAAAGCTATGATTAAAGCATCTGTTCCCGAAGAAACACCAATAGCAAATTCAAAATCCGTATGTTCAACAAGCCAAGATTCAAAAAGTTCTATTTCTTTGCCACCAACAAAATGACCATGACGTAAAACGCCTTCTATAGCTTTTTCTATCCGTCCCCCCAAATACTCACGCTGCTTTTCTAAATCCAACATTTTAACAGCTAAGTCTTTGCTTATTCGTGTCTTCAAAGCTTCAATCCCCAACATAAGTTTCTGAACAAGAAAATTCTGGTAACATTTTTAACGTTATCTTCAACAACTCTCCTGCATCACTTTGCCGGCAAGCCTGTTCTATCTTCTCAAGATGATTTTTTATACTCTCTAAATTAACAATCTGTCTTTTAGAGTGAACAGCTAATAAATCTGTTCCAAGGATAGATTCTTGACTCTCATCATCATACAAAAGAGCCTCTTCTATTTTCTCGCCCTTCGCTAGCCCTACTATTTTAATTTCGATGTTATCTTTTTGCCCGGAATGCATCAAAAGATTTTTCGCCAAGTCCATAATTTTAACTGGTTGCCCCATTTCTAAAATATACAGCATATTAGTACATGTCTGCTGGCGTAATTCACTTTGAAAACATACTTCTAGTAAGCCCATAACGGCCTTTTCATGTGTGATAAAATATCTGCTGACGCTTTCATGTGTAAGCGTCAAAGGACCACCTTGAGAAATTTGATGTCGAAAGAGTGGAATGACAGATCCAACCGATCCATAAACATTACCAAAGCGTAATATATTAAAAACAGTCTGCTGTGAGTTTGCCTGCAACGATTGTAACCAAAGTTCAGCAATACGTTTTGAAGCCCCCATTCTACTGCTTGGATTAACTGCCTTATCTGTTGATAGAAAAATAAATTTTTCAATATCATGCCTAAGCGCAGCTTCTGAAAGATTTTTTGTGCCAATAACATTTGTCAAAAAACCTTCACAAGGATTTTCTTCGACCATTTTAACGTGTTTTAAAGCTGCAGCATGAAAAACGATATGTGGCTTTTTTTCCTGAAATATATTCTCTATTCGAGCAAATGAAGAAACATCTGCTAGAAAAATCGTAAAATTTAAATGAGGAAATTTTTCAGACAGCTCTATTCTAATTTTCCATAAAAAATATTCATTATTATCTAATAAAATAAGCTCTGATGGAGAAAATAAAGCAACAACTCGACAAATCTCGCTTCCTATCGATCCCCCCGCACCTGTAATTAAAATTCTCTTGTTCAAAAAAACCGTTTTTAAATGGGCATTTTTATGAGCAACAGAATCATTTGAATTTAATAGCAAGGGAAAATAGTATCCTAGTATGACAAGCCATAGCACCTTGAAGGCGTTGATGGATCTTTGTAATCAACGTCTAAAAATATAAAAAGCAATTTTTTAAGTTAACGTATAATAAAATTGGATAGTTTTTCTGTCTACTCTCTTCATACAATCCCTTCCATACATACTCACCATAGGCTTGTGCGGGATCGGGCTTGCTTTTATTCCAAAGCTCAACATACTCGATATTCCTCAAGCACGTAGCGCACATGAATTTCCTATTTCTAAGGGTGGCGGTATTGCAATTATCCTTGCCTTTTGCTTTGGGTTTCTAATTTGGCGCCTCATTAACCCAGCGCTACTGCTTCCATTTAATACTTTGTACGCATTCACTGGAATTTTTACTTTAGCTATCTTTTCATTAATTGATGATATTCAATCACAAAATGTATGGTTAAAACTGATTGTACAAATTCTTTCTAGTTTTCTTATTACTGAGAGCCTTGGAGTTTCAAGCACATACACTACAGGCTTTACGTTACTTAACGTAATCTATTTAAACACAATTAACTTCATGGATGGATTAAATGGATTAGCTTCTGGCGTAATCGTCATCTCTTCCTTTATTCTTGCCTTCGCAGGCGCGCCAAATGTTTTGTGTTATCTTTTATCTGGAGCACTTCTCACTTTTCTACCCTGGAATTTTCCAAGGGCACATATTTTTATGGGAGATGTTGGCAGTCAGACCTGCGCACTTATTCTGTGCTTAATCGCTAATATACTCATAAAAAACCATACGCAATTTTCTGAATCTTATCACCTCAGGATTATCTTTCTTTTACCAGCGCTCTTAAATGGAATGCTTTTTGATGTCTTTATAACTTTAGTCATAAGAAGTCTAAAAAAAGATCCTATAACGCAAGCCCATAACACACATCTATACCAACTGGCAGTGCGATCAAATTTTCTCTCCCCCTTTTATGTCACTCTTATTCAATGGAGCTTTGCCATATGGGGGGGAATCATAGAGTTATTTCTTCCACTTTCCATAAGTCTAATTCTTTTACTGATACCACAAGTTATCTGGGGAAGTCTTGTTGCCTATTTTTGGCGGAAAAGTTCTCTTTTTCAGCTAAAAAACTTGCCTTGATAAAATCAACGAATTATCACAGTCTAGAAGCATAGGAAGACTCCATATCAGCATTTCGCACAATAAAGAGTTTCCAGAGATAATCCTTATCTACTCAGTTTACCTGAATAACCGGACAGCAGGAGAGTTAAAAACAATGACCTATGTGGTCACAGAAAATTGTATCCGTTGCAAATACATGGATTGCGTAGAGGTTTGTCCCGTTGATTGTTTTTACGCGGGAGAGAATTTTCTTGTTATTAATCCAGAAGAATGTATTGACTGTGGGGTTTGTGAGCCAGAATGCCCTGCTGAAGCTATCCTCCCAGATACAGACGATACTGCTCAGGAATGGCTCGATATCAATACAAAATATTCCCAATCTTGGCCTAATATTACAAGAAAAGGTCAAGCGCCTGCTGACGCAGAAGAATGGAACGGAAAGCCAAATAAAGAAAAGCTACTTTCCCCTAACCCGCACACACTATAAACAATAGAGTATAAAAAAAGAGCTCCCTTTTAAAGGGAGCTCTTTTTTATAATATTTCAATCATTCCTACTTGTTCCAAGAAAACGAAGAAGAAACTGAAATAAATTAATAAAATCTAAATACAAAGACAAAGCATCATAGATACCCTGCTTAGCGACTGCTTCCTGTGGCATCCAAGTAAGATATTGCTGATAAGAAACCTTCATGCGCTGTGTATCATAAGCAGTAAGCCCTGAAAAAATCAAAATACCAATAAAACAAATTGCAAAATCTAAATTATCAGATGACAAAAAAAGATTAACTACGCTCGCAACAATAAGACCAATCAAGGCCATGAATAAGAAAGTTCCTAAACCGCTTAAGGAACGTTTCGTTACATAACCGAAGAGAGACAGCCCTAAAAACATAATCGAGGTAACTAAGAAAGTCCGCACAACTGAAGAAGCTGTATAGGCAAAGAGCAAGCTTGAGCAACTAATCCCCATACAAATGCTGAAAACAACAAATAAGGCAGCAGCCGTAGAACGAGAAAGCCGATTAATCCCTGCAGACAATACAAATACAAAAATAAGTGGAGCAAAGGCCGCAGCCCAACCAAGCCCTGTTAACTGCAACTGTCCTCCAACGATATGGAAAAAGAGCATTGATAACGATGTATGCACAACCGTCCAAGCTGCAATCGCAGTGATAACCAGACCTAACCCCATCCAGTTATAGACGGTGCGCAGATAACTTCTTAAACCCAGATCTAACGCAGCCTCATCTGTTTGACCTTGCTGGCCATTATATTGAAAATCTTGATTAAAATTCATTTCCCAATTCCTACTTTTCACAGATAAACAGCATCATCATAGCAGAAAACTTTCTTTTTTAAATAAAATACGAAATATCTCCTTTTTATCCCTCTTGAGCCCCTCTCTAAAAAATGCCTTTTTCGCTTTTTATGAATGGTTAATCATATCCTCTATTGTTAAAAAAATGCAATAAGGTCGATATCTGTGACGGAGAGGCATATAATACCCAGTTATCTTCAGAAACAGCTTCCAGTCCGAGTTTTTTCAAAATTTTTTCATCCACCTGCCCCTTATTGTTCTTCTCTATAAGCCAAGCAAGATTCCGACCATCCTGAACTGCAAAATCTCTCATCCGCCAAATAACAGCAGAAAAATACTTTTCATCTCCATAAGGCCCACCTAACATTAAAAGTGTGTGTTCGTCCCATTTTAAATTTAAACGAAGACATGGCCCCCAAGCATTTCCTGAAGCTTCAACTAAATAACCTTCTGGAATAAAAGATTGAACGGCATAAAAATGCGCCACTTCACTATCTTTCCATTCAAATAAATGCACTCTTGTTCGCCGGAAAGAAAAGAAAATTGCAAAAAGACAAAGAAGTGCAGATGCAGCTAGGGCGAATGAAATCGTCTCTTTTGAGATCCATAAAACCTCGCCAGAACGACGCCCCAAAGCAGCCCAAACTGTTGCAAAAAAAATCCCTAATATCAATAAAAAGGTTGCTAAAGTCCTCGGAACATTGGGAAATGCGACGATATGCGCCTGCCGATAATAATAACGCCGAAAAGGCAAAATAATAAAAAGAGCCAATAAGTTAAAAAAGAAAAGAAAACGATCAACTTTCAAAAACAAAAGGATCGGTAAAAGTGTTGTCAGAACGATAACAGATGCTCGCCATGCGGCAAATACCTTTTGTCCAAGAGCAAAAGACAAACCTGCGATCAAAGCACCTAAGAAGAAAAGAAGAATTCCTCTCAAGGATAACGTATTTCCAAAGGGAAGACCCAACAAAGCATAAGTTGAAAGGCATAAAGCAAAAATAAGTTCTAAAAATGAACCAATCTGCGTTGTAAAATCTCCTTCAGCAAAATGAATGCCATCTTTTGAGAGAAAAGTTTCCTTTTTTTTCGATATCCTTAAAAAAAATTCGTGCCCTGAAAAAAGAACTCCCGCCAAGAGTAAAGGAATTAAATAATAAAAAGCACGAAAAACAACCAACGCCCCTACGATTTGAGGCGTATTAAACCACGGCAAAAGCATCGTAAGAAGAAAAGCATCAAAAACACCAACACCTCCTGGAACGCTTGATAGCAATCCTGCCATATAAGCAGTGAGGTAAATTCCTATAAATCCAAAAAAAGTCAATGGAGGAAAAGTAGATATATGCATTTCACCCAAGACACACCAAAGAATAAGGGCGGTCACTCCCATATCCAAAGCACTCGTCAATAACTGTCCAAGTGCTAAGGCAGGAGTTGGCATTACTAACTCCCAATTTTTAATTTTCACCTTCCCCCCTCGCAGAGATAAAAGAAGATAAAGTAAAACCACTAGCAAACAGATAATGCCCAAAGGGATCGTAATCCAAGCCTTTACCCAGGTAATAGGGACTGCATTCGGCTGGGACAAAAGTGCAATCCCAACTAAAAAGAAAATACCAAGACTGCAAGCCCATGTACAAAAAATGACGACGCGAGCAATATCTGCGGTCGACATTCCCCAAACACGATATAAACGATACCTAACGGCGGCTCCAGAAAGTGCTGTAAAGCCTAAATTATGAGCAAAAACGTACGAGCAAAAGGCCGCAAGAGCTGATTTAAACCAAGGTTGAGGATCTTGAGCGTACCATGCCCCAAAATAATCGTAAAAAGATAATAAAAAATAAGCTAAAATAGTAGCAGAGGCAGCCTTCAATAAAGAAGACGCAGGGAGAGAGGTAACTGCCTGCTTCACCTCATGAATAGAAAAATGCGAAGCTTCACGAAAAAGAGCAAGACCGCCAACAACAACTAAAATCGCAGCAACCAAGAATGGGAGCGCACGTAATGCGAACGCCCCTAAATTCTTTCTCTTGAGAAAAAAATTTACGCCTTTCTCTTTTTTATTATTCACTTTTTGAATCAAAGGATTTCCGCTTTTTTATTAAACATGCCTAAAGACTTTCATCCGAACTAAGAACTTGATCCATAAGAGCAACCACCTCAGGAATCCCATAAAGCGCTACAAAAACACCGAACCGCGGCCCCTCAGAGCGCCCCAAAAGAACTTCATACAAACAAGAAAACCATCCCCTCAGACCTTCTTGCCCAAAATATTTTTTTCCTACACTATAAGTAAGATTTTGCACGATTTCCGCAATAGATTTTTCCTCATTCTCTAAAGTTAAGCTCTTCAATGAGTTTCTTAATTCTTCAATCGCAAGACGTTCGACTTCTTTTGGTTTACGGCATTTTCTTGCGCCAGACTTTTCTTGTTCTTTCACATGCTCAAGAACATACCCTAATAAACTCGCTAAAAAGGGATGTGTTTCAGCACTGAGTGTTTCGTCATAACGCCTTAAAAATTTCCATAATGTTTCTTCATCCTTAGCTCCCAAAGCGGTGGCCAAATTCAAAAGCAAGGAGAAAGAAACAGGAGACCCCTCCCAAATTGGAAGTTCCCCTTTATGAAGAAACCATCCAATATGCTCTTCTGGCGCTTTTTCAGAAGACTGTAATCGTTCCATACCAGATAAGTAATCATCTATAGAACGACCGATAATACCCTTATGAAGACGTTTTGCTCTTTGTGGCTGATGAAACATAAATTGAGAGAGAGATTCCTCTGGCCCCAATAGTAGCCACTCTTCTAACGACAGGCCGTTACCTTTAGATTTGCTAATTTTTTGCCCTTCTGCATCTAAAAATAACTCATAAATCAAATTAACAGGCGGAACACCTCCTAAAATTCGACAAATTTTAGACGAAAGCTTAACGCTATCCGTTAGATCTTTACCTGCCATTTCATAGTCCACGCCGAGCGCGTACCAACGCATGGCCCAATCTCCCTTCCACTGCATTTTTGCTCCGCCACCAAACACACACGTCTCAAAAATCTCTCCTTCATCGTCTTGCCAACGAATCATACCTTTTTCAGAATCCAACACTTCAACAGGCACCTGCATAACCTCACCTGTTTTTGGATGAATAGGAAGAATTGGAGAATAAGTTGTCTTCCGTGCCTCTCGCAACGTTGGGAGGACAACTTTCATAATCTTAGGAAACTCCTCAAGAACGCGTTTTAGGGCTTCATCAAAATAACCACTTGTGTAGTATGCAGTTGCTGATGCGAATTCATAGTCAAATCCGAATCTATCTAAAAATGCGCATAAACGCGCATTGTTGTGCGCAGCAAAGCTTTCATGCGTGCCGAAAGGATCTGGAATCTTACTCAGCGGTTTTCCGATATATTCAGAGAGCATTTCCTGATTTGGCACATTTGTTGGTACTTTTCTTAAAGCATCCATATCATCTGAAAACGCCAACAAACGTGTTTTTCGTCCAGTAAGCCTTTCAAAAGCAAGACGTACCCAACTTGTTCTCAAGACTTCGCCAAAAGTGCCAATATGTGGAACGCCAGAAGGGCCATATCCCGTTTCAAAAAGAATTGCCTCATCTAGAGGACGATTCTCAACCTTTTTTGCTAATTTAGCAGCCTCAATAAAAGGCCATTGAGAAGAAATTTTATCTAAAGAATGTAATGATGTTGATTTATTTGTCATAATAAGATCAGGAAGGCTTTAACGCTCTCTGTCACCTCAATAATTAAGTTAACCCAAGGATACGTTGTCCTATCTCTCGCTCCCCTTTTTTACCGCCCGCCCTAATTGTACAAGGGACTAAAGCTTTAATTTTAACTGAAGATGGAGAATTTGTAACTCTTGAAGGAAATACTCTTTTAGAGTTTTTAAATTCGTCCTCTCCCATTCTCTTGGTACATGGTGTTCTTTGTTATGAAAGGCTCGGATTTACTGTTCCTCCCCTTCCTAGACCTTGGCTAGATCTACTTGATTTATTTTTGTTTATATACCCAGGCAAACCCCTCTATTCTCCAACTCCTGAAGGACTCTCTCAGGCCCTTAACCTTTCTTTTAAGAAGACACCAGATTTTTTATACGAAATCGCAGACTTTCTTCTATCTGAAATTGAACGTACGAAAACAACTTCTAAAGGAAAATTTTTACGCCAACTTCTTTATTTCATAAAATCTGGGAATTGGCACTGGGCGCCCACTGTAACACATCTTCTGGGAGAAATAACGGATTCTGAAAAAAAAAGCGTTTGGAACGATTTACAAATATGGAAGGCACTTCCAGAATGGTCAGAAGATTCACACCAACCTCAGTCCAGTCTAAAACCACTCCAACCAAATGAAGCAAAAGAAGCAGTCATTAAGTTTTTAAAACCAAATGAGCTCCGCCGTTCTTCTCAAGAAAATTTTTCTGAAAAAATTGGAGACATTTTTTCACTACCTACAAATGAAAAAGAATCTCCTCGCGTCCTTCTAGCAGAGGCTGAAACAGGTACAGGGAAAACACTTGGTTATGTTGCTGCTGCGTATCGTTGGGCTGAAAAAAATGAAGGTTGTGTCTGGATAAGCACATATACAAAGCACCTCCAAAGGCAAGTTGAAAATGAACTCTCTCGTTTTTATCCAGACCCGGTAGAACGCAATCAAAAGGCTGTTGTTTTAAAGGGGCGCGAAAATTATTTATGTTTACTCAAGCTACAAGAAACACTCCTTCCAATTTTTCTTCATATACAAAATAATCCAAACATTTCTTACCCGAACAATATTCCATTTGCATTCATTCTTAATTGGGCAAAAGAAAGTAAAGATGGTGACATAAAAGGAGGTGACCTACCAGGCTGGTTTAACCACCTTTACGGATATTCTCATATATTCCAACTCACCGACAAAGAAGGAGAATGTCTTCATACAGGATGCCTGTTTTACCAACGCTGTTTTTTCGAAAGTATTAACCAAAAATCGCTTAATGCTCGATTAATTATCTCTAACCATGCCTTAACACTCATTCGTTTGGCTCAAAATGCAGATAAAGAAATAACTTCATCCATGCCTGCTCGACATTTCATTTTTGATGAAAGCCACCATCTGCAACAGGCTGCTGATAATGTTTTTTCTATTAGACTTTCCTCAAAGGCCTTAACAGAATTCCGAAATAGACTTCTAGGAAGTAGCCAACAAACAAAAAAACGTAAATTTAAAAGCTTACGTCACTACCTAAAAACAGCTCTTATAGAATTTTCTCAACTGGAAGATGCTCTTAATCAAGTAGAAATAATTGCAAAAAAAACACTTCCTTCGATCGAGTTCCAAAAAAACTTCTCTCTTTCAAAAGAGGAAGAAAAAACAAACAGCTTCACTTCACTTACTTTTTTTCAAAATATTGCCCTTCAACTTGATCTTTATAGCCTAAGTGACAGCAATAGCTCATTTTTTGAAAGGGAATGTGATTTCTATCCAGCAACGCCTAAAACGGAAACTTCTTCATCCTTGCTCTTAAGTGAATTCAAAACCCTATTCGAGAAAATCAAAATCCTAAAAGGCATATTAACCAACCTCCCTCTACAAGCAGAAGAGAAAGATTCTGAAACAAGCAAAGGGATAGAAATCGTTTCCAAACGTCTTAACTATTATATTTTTCCGGCCTTAAATGGATGGATATCGCTCCTAACGCCCCTCTCTTCTCCTGATGAAAACTCAAAAACGCCATGGATCCGTATTATTCGCGGAGATTGGGACAATGATGAGAACCCGCATCTAAAGTGGCAGAAAGTAAGGCTTTGCGAACATTGGATTGATCCGACCGTTCCACTGTCCACGCTTCTTAAAAAGCAGGCTCTTGGAATTGCTTATGTCTCTGGAACCTTTCGGCCTTATAAGGAGCCGGAAATCAAAAAATCCCAAGAAGGAAATAATCTCTCTTGGCAAGCAGCGAAAAGACGGACAGGTAGTCAACATCTATCGGGTAAGATACTTCAAGACTTTCAAAAAAGTCCTTTTAATTATGAAACACAGGCTAAAATCTATGTCGTAAACGATGTTGGCCCCTCTAACAGAGAAGTAGCCGAGGCCTATACAAAACTATTTCTAGCCTCTGAGGGGGGAGCTTTAGGATTGTTTACGGCGATCTCACGATTACGCGAAGTTTATCAATATATTTTTCCTAAACTTTCGAAAAATCACATAGACTTATATGCTCAGCATATTAGTAGCGCTGATAATGCACAGCTCGTAGATACATTCCGACAAAATAAAAAAAGCTGCCTTTTGGGAACAGATGCTATGAGAGATGGAATTGATATCGTAGGCTCCTCTCTCCAACTCGTTGTTATGGATAAAGTGCCTTGGCCACGGAGCGATATCCTCCATCGTGAACGCAAACAAGATGTAAAGCAAAAAGAAAGCATTCGCTTAGAAGACGAAGAAGCCGCATTACGTTTGCGGCAGGCCTTTGGAAGGCTTATTCGCAATCTTAAAGATAAAGGGGTTTTCGTTATCTTAGATAGACGAACTCCCTCACGTATCCTAAAAGCGCTTCCTAAAGAAATCCAAATCGAAAAACTATCTCTTTCAGAAGTAACCGAACACATTAAAGCATTTTTAAACTGACATGATTGACAAAAAAACCTCTTCTCATTTCTGAGAAGAGGTTCTTTAACAACATAACGTGCGTTTAGGTTAGAAACCCATTCCGCCCATGCCGCCCATACCACTCATATCTGGCGCAGCTGACATGTCTGCTTTTTTCTCAGGAAGATCTGCAACCATTGCTTCTGTTGTGACAAGTAAACCACCAACAGATGCCGCATCCTGAAGTGCTGCACGAACAACTTTCGTAGGGTCAATAATACCTTCAGCGACAAGGTCTTTATACTCACCATTCTGAGCATCAAAACCGAAGCTATAGCTATCATTTTCCAACACTTTAGAAGCGACAACAGCTCCATCTTCGCCTGCATTTTCTGCGATCTGACGCAAAGGAACCTGAACCGCACGACGAACGATTTCTACACCAGCTTGCTGATCTTCATTAGAGAGTTTTAAAGAGGAAAGAACAACACTTGCACGCGCTAATGCAGCACCACCACCTGGTACGATACCTTCTTCAACTGCTGCTCTCGTTGCATGAAGGGCATCATCAACACGGTCTTTACGCTCTTTCACCTCAGTTTCTGTGCTTCCGCCAACACGGATAACAGCGACACCACCAGAAAGTTTTGCTAAACGTTCCTGAAGCTTTTCACGGTCATAATCAGATGTTGTATCTCCGATCTGCTGACGAATCTGTGCTGTGCGTGTTTTAATTTCAGATTCTTCACCCGCACCTTCAACAATTGTCGTATTTTCCTTATCAATGTGAATCTTTTTAGCTGTTCCAAGCATATCCAATTTCACATTTTCAAGCTTAATACCGAGATCTTCAGAAATCACCTGACCTTTTGTCAAAACAGCAATATCTTCAAGCATCGCTTTACGGCGATCTCCGAAACCTGGAGCCTTAACTGCAGCAACTTTTAAGCCACCACGAAGTTTATTAACAACTAACGTTGCTAAGGCTTCACCATCAACATCTTCTGCAATGATTAAAAGCGGACGACCAGACTGAACAACACTTTCTAAAAGTGGCAAAACTGGTTGCAAGGAAGAAAGTTTTTTCTCATAAATAAGGATATAAGGATTATCTAAATCCGCTGTCATTTTCTCACTATTCGTAACAAAATATGGTGAGATATATCCACGATCGAACTGCATACCTTCAACGACATCCAACTCAGTATGAAGTCCTTTGGCTTCCTCGACAGTAATAACGCCCTCTGTACCAACTTTTTCCATGGCTTTAGCGATCATTTCGCCAATTTCTTTTTCACCATTCGCTGAAATCGTACCGACCTGAGCAATCTCTGCTGTACCAGAAATTTTACTGCTGTTTTTCTTTAACTCTTCAACGATTGTAGAAACGGCAATATCAATACCACGCTTGAGATCCATCGGATTCATACCAGCAGCAACACTTTTTGCGCCAGCACGAATAATTGCTTGTGCTAGAACGGTTGATGTTGTCGTCCCGTCGCCCGCAATGTCATTCGTTTTTGAAGCGACTTCACGAATAAGCTGCGCTCCCATATTCTCAAACTTATCTGCAAGTTCGATTTCCTTCGCAACAGAAACACCGTCTTTCGTAATCCTTGGCGCTCCAAAACTCTTTTCGAGAACAACATTACGACCTTTTGGTCCTAAAGTTACCTTTACTGCATTCGCAAGTGTATCCACACCACGCAACATACGCTGACGCGCATCTGCGCCAAACTTTACATCTTTAGCTGCCATATCAAACCAACTCCAACAAATAATAAACTAATGAAAGAATAACGACTTTTTAGAAATTACAATTAACCCAGAATTCCCATAATATCGCTTTCTTTCATGATCACGAGCTCTTCACCATTCACAGAAACCTCTGTGCCGGACCATTTACCGAAGAGAACACGATCATCTTTTTTAACGTCAAGAGGGATAAGATTCCCCTGAGCATCGCGAGCACCCGGTCCAACTGCAAGGACAACACCCTCCATAGGCTTCTCCTTGGCTGTTTCTGGAATAATAATTCCACCTCTGGTCTTTCCTTCTGCGTCTAAGCGACGAACCACAACCCTATCATGAAGAGGACGAAAGTTTGTCATTAAAAACTCCGTTTTTGACCGGCAACTACCGGGAGATGTTAATAAATTTAAATAGGTCTCCATCGAGACCTAATGTAAGCATGTAACTAAGAAGCATCATCGATAAGTCAAGAGAAGAAAAAAGCTTTTTAACACAATCCCTCAATCTCAAGCTGGGTACAACCAAAACTATCATGTCCCAAGCGTCCTTTTATTCCATAGGCCTGAGCTAATACATCTGGTGTCGTTACTTCCTCTAATCTTCCCTGGGCAAGGATCTTTCCTTTTTTAAGGTAAATTGCCTCATCAGCGTAACGTAAAGCAATATTCAGGTCGTGAACCACTAAAAACGTTATAAGAGACCGTTGCTTTGTTTCAGACTTTATCAAATCCATAACATGAATTTGATGACGCATATCCAAAGCACTCAAAGGCTCATCTAATAAAAGAACTTCTGTCTTTCGAATAAGCGTTTGAGCAATTCCAACGAGTTGACGTTGCCCACCTGACAATTCATCTAAATAGCGGCCCGCCAACTCCTCAATTGAAAGACGCTTTAAAATTTTCAAACTTTCTTCAATCGCTGTATCTCGAGAATAACCTCGACTACCAGCTTGCACTGCCACCATCAAAGCTTCAAGAACTTGTAAACGAACAGGAGGCGGCAGAATTTGAGGACAATAAATTGCCTTTTTTGCCCGATCAACCATTGAAAAATGAATAATATTTTTTTGATTTAGGAAAATCTCACCAGACGAAGGCTTTAGAAGGCCTGCGATTGTGCGCAACAAAGTTGACTTCCCTGCGCCATTTGGCCCTAACAATGCGATAACAGAACCACCATTAAGAGATGAAATATTGATAGAAGATAGAAGTTTTTTTGAAGAAATTCTTACATCAAGATTTCTCGTTTCAAAGTTTTTCTTCATTCCTTAACGCCTTTTAAGATTGTTCCCAAAAAGAAAGGAATACCAACTAATGCCGTGACAATTCCGACAGGAATAACAACTCCTGGTACTAAATTTTTTGCTGCAATTGATGACAAAGACATAATGACCGCACCACACAACGCCGATCCAGGAAGATAAAAACGATGATCTTCTCCTAAAAGTTTTCGCGCTATGTGCGGCGCAACCAATCCAATAAAACCAATTGTCCCAACAAAAGAAACAGCTAACGACGCCAAAACGCTTACTCTAAGCAAACCCATCATTCTGACACGCTTAACGTCAACGCCGTAAGAGGCCGCTCTTTCCTCCCCCAAACGCATTGCGGTTAAAGATGCTGAAGAAAGCCATGACAAAGGCAATATAATCGCACAACACCCGCCCAAAATACACACTTGCGCCCAATCGGAACGTGTCAAACTTCCCATCGTCCAAAAAACTAATTCTTGCAAAGCATCTTCATCAGCAACAAATTGCATCAAAGAGACAAGAGCCTGAAAAGAGAAAACAAGTGCAATCCCAAAGAGCACGACAAGCGATGTTGAATGCTGCCGTAAGCGAGAAACCAGTTCTAATAAAAAAACAGACCCCAAAGCACAAACAAAAGCTTCAACAGGAATCGTCCACTTCCAAGGCACACCAGGAATAGATAAATGCAAAACAATCGCTAAAGATGCCCCAAAAGCAGACGCAGCGGAAACTCCTAATGTAAAAGGACTTGCTAAAGGATTATCTAGCAAAGTTTGCATTTCTCCGCCTGAATTGCCAAGCGCTAAACCAACTATCACTGCCATTAATGCATAAGGTAAACGAATATCCCAAACAATAATGCCTTGCATTCCAGCTTCAGCTCTATGGAAAAGGGCAAAAAACAATTGCCTTACGCTTAAAGCTGAAGGACCTAGTGAGAAGTCTAGGAGTAACGAGCAAAGGATAATAATAGACAGAAATAAAAGTATCAGTTTTCTGCGTTTTTGTAAGTGATCAAAATACGCCGGAACTCCCCTGCTTGACATATTTTTATGATCTGATGAAAGCATAAATTATAGAAGCCTTATTAAGATTTTGCTGAAGCGTCATCACTATTTTCAAAAACAGGATCCGCCAAACTCGTCCAATAAGTTCCACCAACATCCGCAGGCGTAAACTCTTTTCCTACTTTTTCTAAATCGGCCTCTGGATCTAAATCGTTAAATAAATCGGGGTGCAACCATTTGGCCATAGCTTCAATCGCCAAAATATTGAATGGGTTATCATAATAGCTGTGCCAAATACCATAAACATGTTTATTCTTTGTGGCATTGAGTTCGGTTAAAGCAGAAGATTTTGATAAATCCTGAAGAGACGAACGAGCGTCTTTTTTATCCACGAGCGCTCCCATTCTTAACCCTGGACCTTCAGCAAGAGGCCCTCTAGTCCCGTCCAGAATCATATAATCAGTATTAGACGCAATCACTTGCTCAATAGATAGCTCTCCAAATAATCCTGGAAGAATTGCGTTAGCAATATTCTTGCCGCCAGCTGTTTGAACAAAATGCCCCATATTCCCATTACCCGCTGTATGGCAACATGGCCTTGCACCAGCTAACATATAAAGAAAAACGCTGGGGCGTTTACTCTCAGGTAAATCTTTCAACCTATTCTCAACAATATCTAAACGATTTTGATAAAAATCTGTAAACGCCTTGGCTTCTTTCTGTCTACCTAAAGCCTCTCCTAGAAGAGTCATGCTTGGCACGGTATTCGCTACGGGGTCCTGACGAAAATCGACAAAAATGATAGGAACATGCGCTTTTTGAAGACGCAGGGTCAAGGGATCATTTGGGCCTGGTCCATGGCCTGTAATACTCAGAATCACAAGATCTGGATTCAGCTCCAAAACTTTTTCGGGATTAACACTGTCTGCCGTGGTTTTCCCAATAACAGAAACTTTATCTATTTGGGGAAACTTTTTCTTAATTTTTGTATAAGTCTGTGTATCAGCTTGCTTAAATTCGCCTTGCCAGCCCACAATTCTATCAAAAAGATGCTCACCTTCCAATGGCTCTAACGCATAAATAAGACGTCCAGACCCTAGAATAATACGTTGGGGAGAATCTGGAATCTCAACTTTTTTTCCTAAAATATCCGTAACCGTTTTGGCAAATGAGAAGGTTGGAGCTAACTGAAAAGAAAGTGCAAGCCCAACAAAAAAAGCTCCTAAGGAAACTTTTTTATAAATACTCTTTTTCCATCCACACATATGCCTTATACCTCACAACAATTCATATCGCACCCCACCAGTTGCAAATGATAATTATTTGCAAAAATGTTTTATACCTGTTTTCTCAAAAAGAATCTAATAGTAAAAAGTGGCAGATTACCTAACAGAAAATTTTATACGTACAGCCCCTAAATTATTAGAAGGATGAAAAATTTCTGTAATTCTTGAAGAATATTCTTTTCTTTCTAACCAATGACGCAACTCCCGTCGGATAATACCTCGTCCAGAAACACCCAAACCTGTAATAATTTCAACCTCTTTCCACTTTTTTCCCTTAGCTCTTTCCATAAAAGAACGAAATGAGCAAAAAGCTTCCTGAACAGTAAAACCATGCAAATCTAACACATGTAAAAAATCTGTGGATTTCGATATAGCTGCTGGACGTTCTTTTTTTTGACCATTTTCAAAAAAAACAATCCGTGTCTTGCCCTCATTGGAGCGCAATCTTTTTTTCTCAATATCGCAAAAGAAAGTTTGAGAAGATACCTCTCTTTTCGAGAGAAGTGGACGCGTCTTTCTAACGACAAGTTCCCACAATAAACGCTCCTCTTCAGAAAGACTGGTTCGTCGGTATGGCATGAGAATTACAAAGTTCCTAAATCAACAACCCTGTCCTTTTAATTTAAACAGACTCAACGGCTATAGCCCGCCAAGGAATTGTCGTGTCTCCCGCTTCAAAAAGCCACTTTTCCGAAAAATGCGTTAAGCCCTGCGTCCCAAAAACCAAGTGACCTGAAGAATCTTTAACACCATTTACCTGCCATGAAGAAATTTCGACTTCCACTTTTTGAGGAATAGAAGAGCTCTCAGCAGGAAGGTCTGGGGGAAAATGTATTGCAACTAACTTAATTGATTCTACAGCCTTTAATTGGCAAATTAATGTCTCTTTTTTCTTCGGTAACGTTTCAATCTCTTCTTTAAAAGCCTTAAAGGCTGATGTTCCCAGAAGATTTAAAAGCACCTCTAAATTTCGATCACCATAAGCACTCATAATTGAGGTATATGCCTTTTGAATATCTTTCAATAAAGATTCAAAAGACAACTTAGGGTCTTTTTCAGAAAGCCGCGCCAAAGAGGCTGCGCCATCACTTCCTAAAGATGGCATTAGATACTGCGTAGGTTCTTTCGGCATTGGAGCATGCGAAGGCAATGGTGGTGGCACCTTTGACTTAGAAAGCATGACTGAAGAATCCGGCGCATTTTTCCAAATATGAACACCAGCTTTCTTCCCCAAAAATAAATATAAGACAATCCCCAGGACAACAGCCGCCACAGATAAAGAAACAATGTCCCATGGAATATTAAGATGATTCAAGTAATCCATAACCTACCAATAATTAAAAACTTAGGCTCCTTATTAAACAGTAATCTCTCCGAAAATTCTATATACAAATTAAAAGTTCACACAAGAAAAAGCCCTAAAACAAAGAGAATGAGCCAAAAGTGTCATTACTACCCACACCTCAAAGCCCTTCTCTCCATTGCTTTTCTTTAGAAGATCCCTACATATTGCTTCGGGATTCTATTTTTAAAAATATACAGTTTTCAATTTGTAAGGATTCACTTTTGTGACAAACCAAACTGCAGAAACACAAAAAACCGCCCTTCCACCACAACTCATCCACCAATATGTAAAGGATCTCTCCTTCGAAGTTCCACATGGTGCTGGGATCTTTATGGCTTTACGATCAGCCCCTCAAGTCAATATCAACATTGATGTTCAAGCGAACCAACTCCAACAAAATGAGTCAAATAACGAAAAGCCTCTTTTCGAAGTCATCCTCTCTATAAAAGCTGATGCAACAGAAACTGTTTCTGAAGAAGAAAAACAAAAAAAAGGCCGAGCTGTTTTTATTGCTGAACTAGCATACGCAGGGGTTGTAACCCTAAATGACAACAACTTACCTCAAGAGGCACTAGAATCTTTCTTATTAGTTGAAGTTCCTCGCTTCTTATTCCCATACGCCCGAGCAATCATCTCAGATGTAACACGAGAAGGCGGTTTCCCTCCTGTCGTATTGCATCCTGTTGATTTTATGTCTCTCTGGCAGGCAAAGCGCGCTCAAAATTTTCCTGAACCTGCTGGCGAAGCCTAACCTTACACGCTAAAAAACTTGGAGAGAGCTTTATAAAAGCCTCTCCTCAAGCATCCTTCGCAAGAAAAATGTCTAAAAAATTATCTTGAACGCACTTCCATTCCTGAGCATATTTGCTTGAAAAGAACACCCGAGCAATAGCCTTAGACAAACAGAAAATCTCTAGTCGATGCAAGGAGATAGCCCCCTTGGACGAGCGTCTCTCTTTTTCAAGTAAACTTAAAAAAGCTCTTGCTGTTTCAGATGAGTAAAACAAAAATTGTTTTATTTCATTTGACTTTAAAAGCTCCAAAACATTTTTAGAAAAAGATTGGCACCATCTTATCTGATAAGCCTTAATCCTTTGAATACCTAATCTTTGGTCTAGAAGTTCCCCATACAAACGACCGTCATTTCCAGCTCCTACGGCAAGCCAAGCATTTTCCCTCGAAAAGTTCATTTTTAAAAATAACTCAGCCAAATCTAAAGCCGTACCATTGGCCGAAAACACCCTTAAAAACCCTAAGTCTCTTGCTTTTTGTGCTGTTTTTTCTCCTACGGATAAGATATTTGTATTTCTATCCTGAGCCATTAAAGCAGGCAAAGCATGCATGCTTGTAACTAAAATAGAACTCCCTAACATAGGCGGCAGTACGGGCTCATACTCCACAGCAAGCAAGGGAGAGCACACTGGGGTCTTATTGAGGAGCAAAAGCCTATCAACTGTTTCTGAAAGACCCGGCTCTGGACGTGTCACAACAATCTTCATAAAAATTTTTAGGCTTTTTAAATAAACATCCCCATTTCAATGGGAAATAATTGCTCTTAAAACCTCTGGAGGTGTATCCTTACGCAAGGCTTCTCCCAATGACTTCCCAAGATTCGCTGCATCTACAGGATCCCCCAAATAGATTTTTTTAATAAAAATGAACCATCTTCTGTGGCTAAAAGCCCTGTAAGATGTAAACTTCCTTCCAATATACGTCCATAACTGCCAATTGGCGTTCTACAAGATCCATCCAATTCAGCTAGAAGAGATCGCTCTGCAGTCGCAATAATTCTTGCCTCTTTATCTTCTACAGCCGCTAATAAAGAACAAAGTGCCTCGTCTTCTTGACGCGCAGTAATTCCAACAATTCCCTGCCCTGCAGCAGGAATCATAAACTCTGGCTCTAAAATAATATCTGCCCGATCTTCCATCCCAAGCCGACGAAGGCCTGCCAAGGCTAACATTGTTGCATCGCATGCACCTGATTTTATTTTATCTAAGCGGGTCTGAACATTTCCCCGCAACAAACGAAAACTCAAATCTGGACGAATTGATGATAACTGCGCTTGACGACGCACAGAGGCACACCCAACAACAGCGCCTTCCTTCAAAGCAGAAAACGGATCTTCTGGATTCCTTAGCGCTTTTCTATCACGCAAAATCAAAACATCTCTGGCATCTTCGCGCTTCATTGTCGCAGCAAGAATAATCCCCTCAGGGAGATAAGTCTCTAAATCCTTTAAACTATGAACGGCAAGATCTATCTTTTTCAAACGCAAAAGTTCATGAATTTCTTTAGAGAATAACCCTTTTCCCCCAATTTCGGCTAATCTATCCCTTTGATTTTGATCTCCACTTGTTTTTACAGGAACCTCTTTAAAAGCACCAAGTTCACGCAACGGGGGACAAAAGCGTGTCACTTTTGTCATGAAACTTCTAGTCTGCACAAGTGCCAATGGCGAAGCCCGTGTTCCAACTCTCAACGGGAGGTCGTGGTTTAAAGATAATTTATGTCCACAGGAACAGCTTGGGGAATTCTCGTTAAAAACATCTGAGAAATGTGAGGAAGGTAAATTCAAAATATCCGTCGTCATTAAAAAAATTACAATTAAGGCCTATCTTATACCGTAGATATGCTCTTTTCAAAAGCGCATTAAACTTATTAACATTCACATAATCATAGCTTATTTAAAAAAAAACTTTTAACCTACGACAGATGCGAACACCATTTTCCACTTACAATTCGACTTCTATGATCCTTGCGCTTGAATCTTCTTGTGACGATACTGCTTGCGCTATTATGGATATAAACGGAAATCTCCTTTCTCATTCAAAAAAAACACAAATAGAGCACTTTACTTTAGGTGGCGTTGTTCCTGAAGTTGCAGCACGGGCGCACCTGTCAGCTTTCGATACTCTGATTGAAAAATCTCTTCTTGATGCAAATGTAACCTTGAATGAGATTTCTCGCATTGCGGCAACAATCGGTCCTGGGCTTATTGGAGGGCTCTTAACAGCAAATGGAATGGGCCGTGGTATAAGCATCGCAACGCGAAAAAATTTTGTTGGCATTAATCATATAGAAGCACATATTTTATCTCCTCTCTTCAGCCTAACAGAAGGTGAAAAACAAGATCTCTTAAATAAGAAAAAAAATATTTTCCCTTTTCTTGCCTTACTTTTTTCTGGAGGACATTGCCAGTGCGTGTTGGCAGAAGGAATTTCTAAGTACACAACCTTAGGTGGCACAATTGACGACTCAATAGGAGAGGCGTTTGATAAAGTCGCAAAAATGCTGGGCTTAGGATGGCCCGGCGGACCAAAAATTGAACAAATAGCGCATTTTGGAAATTCTGAGGCCTTTAACCTACCTCGTCCGTTAAAAGGAAGAGACGGATGTGATTTTTCTTTTTCTGGTTTAAAAACAGCGGTAAGAAAATTATTAGAGCCTTATAAAAATAACGCTGTACCACTCGCTTTTGCGGCAGACCTTGCTGCATCATTTCAAAAAGCAGTCCTTGATGTCGTCGTGGATCGAACCAACAACGCCATAAAAATTGCCCAAAGCAAAGCTCCCTTGAAACTAATCGCTGTCGGTGGAGGCGTCGCCTGCAATACATTTATTAGGGATATTTTAAAAACAATATCATCGGAACACAAAATACGTTTTTTGGCTGCGGAAAAATCACTTTGTCCTGACAATGCAACCATGGTGGCATGGACTGCCCTCCTTCGAAACAAATGGGGAGAAAAACAATCCCCTTTCCAACATATTCCACGCCCAAGATGGCCTCTCAAAGAGATGGAAATTCTCTAATAAACCTCAATCCTCTAAATAATTTCTATTAAGAACTCAGTAATATAATAAATGACAGAAAAATCCATTTCCTCTTTACACATCATAGGATCAGGTGCTTGGGGAAGCGCTCTCGCAACAGCCTATAGCCGTTTTTCGCCCTTTAGGGTAAACTTATGGTCAAGAAAATTACTTAAAAAGGAAGAGCCTTTTCCTCGCCTTCCAAGCTGCTTACCTCCTGAAAAATTATCTCTCAAACTGGGGATACCAACAAAAGAAGATATTTCTTTTGGAGATATTGTCTTACTTGCAATACCAACCCAAGCCCTTAGGCGTGTTTGTGAAAAACTTCCAAAAGAGAAATGTACAGAATCTATTCTAATCACATGCTGTAAAGGGCTTGAACGACATACTAATTTAATGCCGCTAGATATTGTTTCTGAAATTTTGCCCAATACTACAAAAATGGTACTAGCTGGTCCAAATTTTGCAAAAGAAATTTCTGAGAACTTACCTGCTGCTGCAACACTTGCTGGGAATAATATCAACCTTGTAAAAAAAATTTCTCACAAATTATCCCTTCCGTCTTTTTCTATACACCCGTGCCAGGACACTATTTCTATTCAGATACTATGCGCTGCCAAAAATGTTCTAGCTGTTGGGGTTGGTGCGCTCATGGGAGCGAAAATGGGAGAAAACGCACGTGCTGCTTTCATTCTATATTTTTTACAAGAATTACGCCTTCTCATAACACATCTTTCAGGAAAGGAAGATACCATTTTCACCTTTGGCGGTTTAGGGGATCTTTTTCTGACAGCTACAAGCTCAGCCTCAAGAAACTATAGTCTTGGAGAGTATTTAGGCCAGCACAAATCCTACCCTCCTGACGCAGGAACGGATAAAGTTGCCGTAACAGAAGGTGCTTTAACGGCGCCCGTCCTTTTAGAGCTAGCCCAATCATTTGGCATTCAAGTTCCTATTATAGAATCTATTAATCAAATGCTAAACAAACCATCAACCATAGAACAGCATATTCGTGCCGTTTTTGCTCGTTGACGTTCTCTTTTAAAAGGTTTTCTTGTGCTTAAAAATCTTTTCACAGTTGGCAGCTGGACAATGGTTTCTCGAATTCTTGGCCTAATTCGAGATCAACTTTTAGCTATTCTTTTAGGCGCAGGTAGCGCACAAGACGCATATCAAATTGCTTTACGTCTCCCAAACATGTTTCGAAGGTTTTTTGGAGAAGGCGCCTTTAACGCAGCCTTCATCCCTCTATTTACAACAGAATGGGAAAAACACGGTCAAAAACAGGCCATGAATTTTGCAAGTGAGGCCTTTTCAACCCTGTTAGCCTTTTTGATTATCATTACGCTCCTTGCAGAACTGATGATGCCCTTGCTTGTTACTGTTGTCGCACCAGGATTTCTAGAAGGTGACGGCTCTCGTTTCAATTTAGCTGTTCAGTTTTCTCGCATTACGATGCCATATATGACGCTTATATGCTCAGCAGCACTCGTTGCTGGCATTCTCAACTCTAGAGAAAAATATGCAGCGGCTTCTATTGCTTATGTAAGTTTCAATGTCATTGGGATTCTATCGATTATTCTTGGTGCCATACTTGCAAATCTATACCTCCCTTCTAACGATCTTCTTCAAAAAGAAATCTTGACTGTAAAGGTAGGGGCATGGGGAATTTTACTCTCTGGCTTTGTTCAGCTTATGGCGCTTTTTTGGGCCTGTAAAAAAGCTGGACTAACTCTAACAAAACAACTTCCCTCCTTTTCTGCTCGGATTAAACGCTTATTAAAACGTATCCTACCAAGCTTAATAGGGTCAGGTGTTACACAGTTAAATCTCACCATTGACACAATTATCGCTACACTTCTTCCAACGGGATCTGTATCTTGGCTTTATTTTGCAGATCGCCTGACACAACTCCCTCTTGGAATATTAGGGGCTGCTCTTGGTACAACACTTCTTCCAACATTTTCAAAATCTGTAGCAAATAAACAAACAGATGAACTGATTGATCATCTTTCTAAAGCCATAAACTTGGCCTGTTATTTTATTTTACCAATGACCATTGGGATTATTGCGATTGCACCATTACTCATTGCAGGTCTCTTTGGTTACGGACATTTTCAAACTTTTGATATCATTCAAACCTCAAAAGTGCTGCGTGTCTATGCGATTGGCCTACCTGCATTTGTCCTCCTGAAAGCGTTGGCACCTGTCTTTTTTGCACAAGGCGACACATCAACCCCTGTAAAAGTCGGTTTTATTGCTATCATTATTAATCTTGCAGCTTCTATCCTTTTATATAAACAAATAGGGCTTCTCGCTCCTGCAATTGCAAGTGACTTAGCTGCTTATTTCAATTTATTTCTTCTAAGTTTTATTCTCTACAAGAAAAAAATACTAAATCCATACTCTCTCCTAAGAAAACAATCTAAAATTTTCTTTTTGGCAACAACTATGGGCTTAATGGCTTTTGAAGCTATTCATTTTGCCAATAATGCATTTTTAAACTGGAGTTTTTTATTAAAAATAAGCCTTTTGATGCTCATTATCTTAATGTCAGCTATTTTCTACTTAGGTTTTTCTTGGAAATTTTCACTTTTTCCAGAAGATATTCTTAAATTAATAAGACGAAAATCTCCCTCTCGCAGTTAATAAAGTTTTTATAATGAAGCCTTTAAAACCAAAATTGAATTATCAAAGACCCATTAGAGACAACGCAACGCCAGCAATGTCACAATGGTTTGATTTGAAGGAACAAGAACCCAACGCCTTACTTTTTTTTCGTATGGGGGATTTTTATGAACTCTTCTTCGATGACGCACACACTGCGGCGGCAGCATTGGATATTGCCTTAACAACTCGTGGTGAACAGCAAGGCTCTCCTATTCCCATGTGCGGTGTCCCTGTTCGTGCAGCGGATAGCTACTTAGCTAGACTCATAAAACAGGGATTTCGCATTGCCATCGTTGAACAAGAAATATCTCCTATTGGCACAAAAGGACCTATGCCAAGAAAAATTGTTCGCATCGTTACTCCTGGCACCATTCTAGAGGAAGAACTTTTAGACTCTGAAGAACCCAATTTACTTCTCTCCATTCGATCTTACCGTAATCACCTTGGCGTTGCTTGGTGCGACATTTCTACAGGATCTTTTGAAACAAAAAGCATTAGCCAAGAAAGTCTACCAGAACTTCTTTCTCGCTTATCACCTTCGGAAATCCTATCTGAAAGCTCAATTTTACCAACAGAATTTTCTGATCTATCTGCGCCCGTTTTTCCAACTCCAGATTTAAAAACTTCCGAAAAACTCCTGTCAGAAGCTGTAGGAAAAAAAATTGAACTAAAAAATAAAGAAGAAATTCTTGCTAGTGGATCCTTGCTTCATTACCTCCGAAAAACACAAGCTGGTGCCCTTCCTCTCTTACATATTTTAGACCATGATGAACGTTCCATTTTAGGGATGGATGGCCCTACCCGACAAAATTTAGAAATTGTAAAAAGTCGACGCGGTGAAAAAAAATATAGTTTATTATGGGCTATTGACCGTAATGTCACACCCGCTGGGAAACGCCTTTTAAAATCTTGGATCTCAGCTCCAAGTTGTTGTTTAAACATCATTGAAGACCGGCAATCTGCTTGGGAGCTTCTGTCATTAAACAATTTTGCACTACAACAGCTCCAAAATACACTTCGCCAAATACCGGATATGGCACGTATTTTAGGAAGAATTCGTAATCAGAAAGGCAATTCAAAATCTATTATAGAAACAAGAAATGCTCTGATTGGCTGCGATGAAATTACCCTTCCATTACAAACAATACTTACAGAACAAAAAGAAAAAAATATTCCGCCTAATCCTTTTCTGAGTAAAATCTTAGGCTCAATTTATGCTCGAGCCGACCAGCTTAAAGATAAACTTGTAGCGGCATTCCCACCCAATTTAAATAATGAATCTATTATAGATGGCTTTGATTCAAAATTAGATCAGCTTCGCTACATCCAAAGAAATAGCAAAGCAATGATCCTTTCCCTTGAGAAGAACTTAAAAGAAAAACTAGAAACTTCTTCTTTAAAAATCAAACATCATTCACAACTCGGTTTCATTATTGAGATACCTTCTGCTCAAGCGGCCAAAATAAAAACAAAAGAAGGCCTAATACTTAGGCAAGGAACTGCTAATCTCAAACGTTATTCTTGCATAGAGTTAGAAGAACTCTCTGTCACAATCAAAAATGCAGAAGAAGAAGCCGAAATTGAAGAAAAACGTATTCTTGAAATGTTTACTAATCTGATTTCGGAAACGTCCGAATTAGATGAAATTAGCCAAGCCTTGGCCGAAATAGATGTTCTTTGTAGTTGTGCAACACTTAAAAATGAAAAAGGCTGGTGCCGTCCAATCTTGACAGAAACGCCAGAATGCCACCTCTCTGGATCTTGGCATCCAATTGTGGCAACCGCTCTAAAAGAACAAGGAAAGAATAGCTTTATTCCCAACGATTGCGAACTTTTCCCAGCAAAGCGTCTAATGCTTTTAACAGGTCCCAATATGGCGGGAAAGTCAACCTTCCTTCGTCAAACGGCTTTAGCTGTTATCTTAGCGCAAGCTGGCTTCCCTGTTCCCGCTAAAAAAGCAAAAATAGGAATTGCTGATCGCATTTTTTCACGTATAGGTGCTTCAGATGATTTAGCCCGCGGACAGTCAACTTTTATGATTGAAATGGAAGAAACAGCAGCTATTTTAACGCAAGCAACAGAAAAATCTCTTATTGTTGTTGATGAAATCGGCCGTGGCACAGCGACGTCCGATGGAATTTCAATTGCTTGGGCAACTCTTGAAGCTCTTCATTCCAAAATTAAATGCCGCGGAATTTTCGCATCACACTTTCATGAGCTTGCAAATCTATCAGAAAGTCTTCCTGCGCTCTCTCTATATACAATGGCAACACGAGAATGGAATGGAGAGCTTATCTTTCTTCATGAAATTAAACCTGGGGTTACTTTCGAAAGCTGGGGAATCCATGTTGCAGCAATAGCTGGAATCCCACAATCTATTATTAAAAGAGCTAAAGAAATAAGAAAGAAACTTGAGGATCATCCACAAGGCAAAACACAACTGCCTCTCTTTGAAAACATCTCGCAGCCTACTATTGAAACAAAAAACGACAAATTATTAGAATATATTCAAAAAATAGATCCCGATACTTTAACACCTCGCCAAGCCCATGAGTTGCTATACGAGCTTAAAACGATTTTAGAAGATTAAAGGGAACTAAATGCGCTCTACATACTGGCATCCCTCAGAATATAAACCCAAACACACGCAAGCCTCTTCGCATACGAAGAAATTGCAAAATATTCTTGGAAAAACACGCGCTTCAATAAGGAATCTGTTTGAAAAAGAAAACTTAGGAGGCGCTAAGGCTGCTCGAAGCTTTGCCAAACTTTCCGATCATATCATTCTAGACCATATCATACCTCTCACAGGTTTTTCTAAAAATGATAGTCAAAATTTTGCTCTATGTGCTGCATTCACGTACGGATCTGGATATTTAGCACCTTTTGATCCTCTGGACATAATTTTACTTCACGATGAAGTAAAATCCACTAATCTTCAAAAATATTTTAATGACTTTTTATATTACCTTTGGAGCGCTGGTTTCCGAATTCGAGTGAAAATTATCTCTCTGAAAGCTTTTTCTCAGCAAAAAAACTATAGGGCTGCTCCTGAACATTTACGTTTTATATTTGGGAAGAAGGATATTTTTCTGAAATTTCAAAAAGAGAACATCTCTCTCTTTCAAGAGAAATGCAGCGAAATTATTACGAAAAGATTAAAATCTCTCTATACACCCAAGGATATCTTTCCATTTCCAAAAGAAAGTGAAAACAACCTTTGTCCTATAGAGGAAATCCTTGAGTTTGATTTTCTCCTTAATTTTCTTCCGAAAAATGAATTAACTGAGCAATTCCCAAAGAAAAACCAAGATAAAGAAAATGAAAATTATCCGCTATCCATTTTAATTACAAATAAAATTCTATTACCGAAAGAAATTATCCTATTCCGTTTCATATGGCGTTTTTTATGGACTGTACGTTTCCATTTACACTATTTGACGAACAAGACTCAAAATAATCTGATTACCTTTCTCCAGCCTCTTGTTGCTGCAAAAATGAAATATTCGGGAAAAGGCAGTGAAAACTATCAAAGCCAATTCATGCGCCATTATTTCTTTGCAATCAGAGGTCTTGAGCGTCTTGAAAAAACAGTTGGACCTACCCTTTTTGCAAAAATTTCATCGAGCTCGCCTATTGCTAATAAACTGTTTCTTCCCATCCCAAAAAATAATATCTTTCAAGATAGACCTATTACAATTTTAAGAACCCTTGAAAAATCTAGTTTAACCAGAAAAGCTCTTCATCCAGAAGGACTTGGCTTAATTATTCGTTCCGCCTCAAAATTAGAAACTCTTGCTGGAAACCCTGAAGCAGCCCGTATTTTTCTAAATCTTCTACGTAAAGCTCCTTTGTTCTTAGGAAAATTTTTCCTAAACGAAACTGGGATTTTATCAGCCATGATACGTCCTTGGAGGCGCTTCTACTGTGCAACGCATATCTCCTCTCAAGGTAACGCCCTGCTTATTGATCAAGAAATACTCAATATTGTTAATGTTTTAGCCCTTTTAGAAAATAATTTTTTTCAAAAAAAAGCGCCATTAGCCTCAAAAATTGTGAAAAGTATTTCGGAATGGAAAGCTCTTTATTTAGCGGCCCTTTTACAAAAAATTGGAGAAGCTTCAGAAATTGATAATTATGTAGAAAACGCATCAATCGCCAAAAAAATTGCAAAACAACTCGGACTATCTGAAGCTGAACAAGAGACAGTCTACTGGCTTATTTTACATCGTGAAATCTTGTATGAATCCATCACACATACTGGAAATCTAAAGCAAAAGATTCATGAAATTTCCAGAAAGATACAATCTCCAAACCGTCTCAAACTTATCTATCTTTTAACGGTTATTGATATTCTTGCATTACGCAACGATCTCTCAGTTAACTGGGATGAAAGTATTTTGCAAAAAAATTATTTTCGTCTTTGTAATCGGTTAAGAGGAAATTTAACATTAAAAGCAAAAAATATTTTTCTAATAGAAAAAGCAAAAAAAGAAATTGAATCCTCTTTAAATGATCCGGAAGATAAAATTTTTCTAACAAAATACTTAAAAATTACATCTTATGACTACTGGTCTAAATTTATTCGTGAAGAACACCAAACGCACTTTCAACTTTTTAAAAAATTTTTTGCCTCCCCCTTAGAAATCCAATATCAGATAAAAATTCACAAGCAAGAAACTGTCATTTCTATCATTGTTCCACGCTTTACTGGCATTTTAACCTACCTAACTAAAAGATTAAGGGAAATCCAAGTTAATATTAATTATGCCGAATTTTATGCATTTTCTTCCATAGATGCTGCCTTATTTGTACTGCATTCGCCTTGGTATGGAGGGATCATAGAAACGGTTGAGGAAAGTATTCAAAATTTAACGATTTTATTAAAATTTGCCTTTGATGAAGATGCAAAAGACTTCAGAAACACTTTAAAGCGTGACTTTTCTATCAACTTTGAAAGAACATCACCTCTCTCATTTAATGAAAAAATTCTCTCCCCAGCACGGCTTTATTTCGATAATAACTTTTCAGACAAATTTCTTTTTATTGAAATTAATGGCAGGGATAGCAAGGGGTGCTTATCCCGTATCTGCGCGACATTTTTAAAATATAAAATGTACATCAAACAAGCTAATATTCGAACTTATGGCGTACGTATTACGAATATTTTTCATGTAACTGATGAAGCTGGAAATAAATTTTCTGATCAAAAAATTTTAGCAAAATTTGAAGAAGATATTATTTCTATTCTCGATAGAAATTTTGATAGTTAATGTCATCTCTTAAAAAATAAGAAACGAACATCTTTTCTTACGAAGAATTTATTAAATAATCCAAATGCGCTAATGTACGGTTCTTTACTTTTTATCCCATTTTTCTAAGGGGTAAAAAACTCCTTATTACTTACACTGGTATTTCTTTTGTATGGCTTCCTCCCCTAAAATTTCAACTTTATCAAATGGCCTTACCATTGTTTCAGAAGAAATGAAAAATGTTGAAACCGTTTCTTTTGGCGCATACGTAAAAACAGGTGCGCTCAATGAAAATGAAGACGTGAATGGAGTTTCGCATTTCTTAGAACACATGGCTTTTAAAGGAACACATAAACGTACCGCTCTTCAAATTTCTGAAACAATTGAAAATGTTGGAGGCTACATTAATGCATATACCGCAAGAGAAACCACCGCATATTACGTTAAACTTCTAAAGGAAAATTTAGATCTAGGTGTAGATTTGATTGGTGATGTTTTAACACAAAGTCTTTTTGCTCCCGATGAAATTGAAAAAGAACGAAAAGTCATTCTCCAAGAAATTCATCAATCTCACGATACACCTGACGATATTGTTCATGATCTATTTCAAGAAACAGCATTCCCAAAGCAGGCTATGGGGCGTCCTATTTTAGGAAGTGCCTCTATTATTGAAAAAATGAATCGTAAACAACTCACTTCATATATGCGTACGCATTATACAGCGGAAAATATTACGATTTCAGCCGCAGGCAATCTCGAGCATGAATCTTTAGTCAAAATGGTTCAACAGTCATTTTCGAACTTACCTATTTCAGAATCTATTCAAAGCACATCCGCTCAATATATTGGTGGACGGAGTCATATTGAACGTAAATTAGATCAAATGCACCTTGTTATTGGTTTTGAAGCACCAAGCTACCATGACGAAAATTTTGATGCAGCAGCAACCCTTTCTGTTATTCTTGGTGGTGGAATGTCCTCTCGACTTTTCCAAGAAGTACGCGAAAAACGAGGACTCGTTTATACAATTTATAGCTTCCTTCATGCCTTCTCCGATGCTGGTATTCTTGGAATTTATGCTGGTACTAGCCCTAATGAAGTACAAGAATTACTTCCAATTATTCAAACTGAACTGCACAAAGTCCTCAAAGAAATTACATCTGAAGAGCTCAACAGAGCAAAGTCACAACACAAAGCTTCTCTTCTCATGTCTATGGAAAGCACAAGTAACCGCTGTAGTCGGCTTGCTAGGCAAATGCAGCTTTGGAAACGTGTTATTCCACTCCAAGAAAGAATTCAAAAAATAGAAAATCTTTCCTGCGACGATATTATTGAAAGTGCAAAAAAGATCTTCACAACGCCTAAAACAGTGAGTTCTATTGGAAGCATGAAAGACGAACAATCCTTTGAAAGCTTCCAAAAGGGATCGTTTAATTAATAAAAAAAGCCTTTCAAAATGAAGGGCTTTTTTATGCTTAGGCTTTTGGATTTTTCAACACAGCCAAAGAAAAAAGGCCTAAAGGAGATACTTCGCAAAAATGTACCTTTGGCAAAATTTCCTCAGGAAACAATTTTTCAATTGGAAAATCAGGGTGCCAACCAAGTGCCCTAGAGGCTCTTGCTAATTTTCTTTCTGCAAATAAACGTAGCCCTTTCCGAGCATTAAAATGATTGATAAACAAAATATATCCATCTGGACGTACAACCCTCATCAACTCTTGCAGAAGTTTATCTGGATTTGGAACAACAGACGCAACAAACATACCAACAGCAATATCAAAACTATTATCAGAAAAATCTGTATGTTCTGCATCCATTTCACGAATATCACAGACATTAGTCAATCCAAGACGCTCAACTCTTTTTCTAGCTTTGTTTAGCATATGCTCAGAAAGATCAATTCCTGTGACCTGTTTATCGGCATTATAATGGGGTAAAGCCAATCCAGTGCCGACACCAACTTCTAAAACATCTTTTCCAGGAAGTGCATTTGCAGCTTTAATGGCTTGTCTACGCCCTGGCTCAGAAACACTTCCGAACACAACATCGTATACATTTGCCCAACGTTCATAAGCATCCTTTACACCTTTTTCATCTAAGAAAAATGTTTTGCTGCTTTTATCACCCATTTGACTTCATCTTCCCTAATACTGTTGTTCGCTATGTTCTTTTTTAATAGGATATCGCATCATCACTCTTTATAAATTGAGAGTAGTATACATCAACCTTTTATCCCTTTATCAAAAGAAAAATATGTTTTGGCTTAACTTTCTCTTATGTATTGTCGCAATCTTCCTTTGGATGAGCCTCATATTTCTGCAATGTAGAAAATCAATTCATAGGTGGCTTATCAGCACGTTTCACCGATTTCCTGAAATTCCAAAGGAACAAGAACTTGGCTTTACAGACCTGTTCCCACAACGCAACAAGAAGGATTCTCTTTCAGAACATCCAACAGATACAAAACAATAAACGACTCCCTCTCATCATGCGTAAGAAGGTTTTCTCTTCGTAGGAGTATATCACTTTTTGAGCTTACTCAGAATACTATCCCAAACTTTTCCAGCAATATTTACATTGTTAAATGTAGAAATTTCACGAATACCTGTTGGTGAGGTCACATTAATTTCTGTTAGCCAATCACCAATCACATCAATCCCAGTTAACAATAAGCCCTCTTGACGTAAAAACGGCCCTAATTTCTCACAAATTTCTAATTCCCGCCTCGTCAATTTTGTCGCTTCTGCACGCCCTCCCACATGAAGATTAGATCTATCTGATCCCTTTGCCGGAACACGATTGACCGCACCTGCAACATCCCCATCAATTAAAATAATTCTTTTATCTCCCTTACGAACTGCAGGCTCATAGCGTTGCAAAATAAGAGGTTCATTTGAAATCGAAAAAAACATTTCTAACAGAGATGAAAAATTTCCATCCTCTGAACGTATTCGAAAAATTCCAGCCCCCCCATTTCCATATAATGGCTTTAAAATAATATCTTTCCATTCTTCACGAAAATTATTTAGAGCCTCTAGATTTCTAGAAATTAATGTAGGTGGAAACAAACCTGGAAACCGTAAAGGAGCAAGCTTTTCAGGCGCATTCAAAATTCCCGATGGTTTATTAATCATCAAAGGAGCTTTTTCCTGACGACTTAATTCATCAAGCAAATAGGTTGCTGTTAAATAGGACATATCGAATGGAGGATCTTGTCTCACCAAAAGCACATCCATCGTTTGAAGATTTAAACACTCCCAATCTTGAAAATCAACAAATCCTTCTTCTTGATCCCTTAAAAAAACGCGTCTAGCTCGTATTTCAAAAATAGGCGTCCCTGTTTTGCGATCTGTTTTTAAAATTAAATCCTTTGGAGAATAAGTATAAACCTCCATTCCTCTACTTTGTGCTTCCAGCATCAAAGCAAAAGTCGTATCTCCTCTTGGATTAATATTTTCAACTGGATCCATTTGGACTGCGATTTTCAAACCCATCTAGCTTTTCTCCGGTAACGGATAACAAATATCCATAATTTCTACACTCTTCTCCCCATCAGGTCTCTTTACAACCCTCTCATCCCCAATAGAAGCTCCTAAAATTGTAAAAGAATTTTCAACATCATTTTCATCTACAAGTGTCACTCTAGCACCAAAAAACACGCAATCTCGCCTCTTTTGCTCTTCTGGTCGAACAATAATAGCATTTTCAATACGCTTAGCTAAAAAACGCATTCTTCTATCAATTTCACGCAATTTTTGACGTCCATACTGGTAATCTGCATTTTCTGAACGATCACCATTGCCAGAAGCCCATGCCACAATCTCAACAATTTTAGGGCGCTCAACAAGCCTCAAATGTTCCAACTCTTTACGGAAACGTTGAGCACCATTCAACGATAAATATTTCCGAAACAAATTATGGGATCCAGACATAATGCTCAATTTTTTCGCTTATTTCTAGAGCGCTGTTTTTTCTGCGACATCAAAAAATTAGAAGAAGACGGAAGAAAAATTCCCATGGCCTCAGCTTCCAAACGTCTTATTTTGTCACGTAAAGCAGCAGCCTCTTCAAATTCCAAAGACGCTGCTGCTTCTCTCATTTTTGCTTTTAGCTCTTCAATCGAAACCTTCTCTTCTTTCTGCGCATTTAGAGCTTCCTTATCCTCAGAAAAACTTTCAGTGCTAATTTTATTATAAGCAGATCGCGGCGTAATATTATGCTCTTTATTCCATAATATCTGTAATTTTCGACGTCGATCTGTCTCTTCAATTGCATATTGCAAAGATCCCGTTAAATGATCTGCATACAATAAAACACGCCCATCTACATGGCGTGCGGCGCGTCCAATGGTCTGAATCAAGGAAGTTTTTGAGCGTAAAAAACCTTCTTTATCTGCATCTAAAATTGCAACCAAAGCACATTCAGGAATATCTAATCCCTCTCTTAAAAGGTTAATCCCAATAAGGACATCAAACACGCCTAAGCGCAAATCTCTAATAATTTCAACACGTTCCAAAGTATCAATATCCGAATGAAGATAACGTACTCTAATCTGAGATTCCGAAAGATACTCCGCCAAATCTTCAGCCATCTTCTTTGTCAAAGTCGTCACTAAAACGCGCCCCTGTTTTGCAATCGTCGATTTTATTTCGTGTAATAAATCATCGACTTGTCCTTCTACTGGCCTTATTTCTGTAATTGGATCAACTAGCCCCGTTGGCCTAATAATCTGCTCGGTAAAAACACCTTCTGTTTGATCCATTTCCCATGGACCTGGCGTTGCAGAGACAAATAATGTTTGAGGGCGAAAGGCATCCCATTCTGAAAAAGATAAAGGACGGTTATCCATACAGGAAGGTAAACGGAAACCAAAATCTGATAAGGTCTGCTTACGTGCATTATCTCCCCTCTCCATCCCTCCTATTTGTGGAATAGCAACATGACTTTCATCTACAATAAGAAGAGCATCTTCTGGCAAATATTCAAATAAAGTTGGTGGTGGATCCCCAGCTCTTCGGCCAGATAAATATCGAGAATAGTTTTCAATTCCTTTACAAACGCCCGCAGTTTCAAGCATTTCCAGGTCAAATTGTGTACGTTCAGATAAACGCTGCGCTTCTAGTAATTTATTCTCATTCTTCAGCACTCTCAAACGTTCTTCTAATTCTTCAGAAATAGATTTCATTGCCTGGTTTAAGGTTGGGCGCGGCGTAATATAATGGGAATTTGCATACAATCGAACCTCCTCATGACTTCCCGTTTTCACACCCGTCAAAGGATCAAATTCCTCAATATTTTCGACTTCATCACCAAAAAATGAAACTCGCCAAGCCCTATCTTCATTTTGAACAGGGAAAATATCTATTTGATCTCCACGCACTCGGAAACATCCACGCTCAAAAGCATGATCATTTCGCTGATACTGCAATTCAACAAGAGATCGGATTAACTCCTCTCTATCCATATCTTCGCCTGCTTTAATCAGTACCATCATTGCTGCATATGCTTCTGGACCACCGATACCGTAAATGCAAGAAACAGACGCAACAATAACAACATCATTTCTTTCTAATAATGCCTGTGTTGCAGCATGACGCATACGGTCTATCCGCTCATTTCTTTGGCTGTCTTTTTCAATATAAGTATCAGAGCGTGGTACGTACGCTTCTGGCTGATAATAATCGTAGTAAGAAACAAAATACTCCACTGCATTGTCAGGGAAAAACTTTTTCATTTCCTCATAAAGTTGTGCTGCCAATGTCTTATTCGGAGCAAGTATAATCGTTGGACGTTGCAACTTCTCAATGACTTTTGCCATCGTGAAAGTCTTTCCTGATCCTGTAACACCTAACAAAACATGATTTTTTTCGGAGGTTTGCAAGCTTTTAGTCAATTTTTCAATTGCAGCTGGTTGATCGCCAGCAGGTTCATAATCCGAATAAACTTTCAATCGATTTATTTTAGGCTTAACCGGCTGAGCCGTTGGAAAAAAATCAGTTTGTCTCGGAGCAATGGGTTTCTTCTTTGATTTTGAAAGCTTCATGAAATAAAGGAAACCTCACCATCCTGCACTCTCAAACCTGCTGCACATAATGCTTCATTTTGAGAAATTTCTAATTTTTCAAGTGAAAAATCTTGAATCTCTTCTTCAAATAATTTCTTCCAATCAAGAGATGCCCCTAAACGTAAGAATGCGCCTCCGAGCCCAAGGGCAGAACGGTCTAACAAAACAAACTCTCTAGGCAATGTTACACCTCCGCCTTTTTTAAGAGTAGCATACACATTCTCTAAAACTTCATGTGCTGCTTCAGCACTATTTGTTTCTTCTAAAGAATGATCACCTTCTATTAAAAATGGCCGAAAGAAAAATGAACTCCAAGCATTTAAAGCTTCAACCACCTCATCATTCAGTCCCTTAAATCCCCAAACTTTATAAGCTTGAACAATCTTAAACCGGTCTTTTTCTTTAACAGCCCGGTAGAGCTGAACGACAGCTTGAACGAATTTAGGCGGAAAAACTCTTACACTCCCTAAATCGAATAAATTAACCCCCCCATCCTCTCTAATCCCGTAATTTCCTGAGTGTGGATCCCCATGCAAAATCCCAAAATGATAAAAAGGATAATACCAAGCTTTAAATAACTCTCTTGCAGCCTGATTTCTCTCCTCTAAAGAAGGATTTTTTTTTAAAAACTCCGAAAAACTAATACCCTCTAACCATTCCATTACTAATAAACGGTGCGTTGAAATTTTCTTTGCTGGACGTGGAACATGTACATATGGATTAGCTCTAAAAACGTAACCAAATAAAACTAAATTTGCAGCCTCTCGTCTATAATCCAGCTCTTCTTTCAAGCGATCTTCAAGCTCTTTATAAACCTGATCTTGCTTGATAGCTCCATCGAAAAAAGAATAAAGCCCAAAAAGTGTTTTTAACTGCAATAAATCAGAGGAAATAGATTTGTCCATTCCTGGATACTGAAGTTTACAGGCAACTTGCTTTTCATTTATTAGAACGGCTTTATGGACTTGTCCTAGAGATGCAGCATTGCAGGCTTCTCTATCAAAAGATCCAAAATACCTTTGCCAATTCTCTCCAAGCTCTCCTCTCATACGCCGTTGAACAAATCCCCACCCCATAGCTGGCGCCTGTGTTTGAAGTTCCGAGAGCTCTTTTATATAATCTTCCGGCAAAAGCCCTGGAATCGAAGCTAAAAGTTGGGCAACTTTAACGAGAGGGCCTCTCAGCTCTCCTAAAGATTTTTTTAATTTTTCAGCATCCTCTTGAAGAGAACCTGTTTGCAAAGAATGGGGCGATAACTTACGCCAAGTCGCTCTTGCAACAGCCCCCCCGACTACCGTCCCAGACTTTACCATTCTCTTCGTATTATTAAGGAGGCTCATTTTATCCAAAGATGAATCTTGGAAAGATTTTTCAGAAATTGTCATTCTCCAATTTATCAATCATAAGCTGAACTTGCTCCAAACCTTTTTCCCAAAATGTTGGCTCCTCCGGATCAAAGGAAAACTCTGCTAACAAATCTCGATAATCCTGAGAACCTCCAGCGCTTAATAAACGCATATACCTATCTGGAAAACCTTCAGGGCTCTGCTGATATGCAGCAAAAAGCGCATTTACTAAACAATCTCCAAAAGCATAAGCATACACATAAAACGGTGCATGAATAAAATGCGGTACATAAGACCAGAAATATGAATAATTTCCTTCTAGTCGAATAGCACCACCTAGACTTTTCCTTTGAATATCAGACCACAATTCTCCAAAACGATCCGTTGAAATCTCACCCTTCTTACGTTCTGCATGAATGGCTTTTTCAAAACTATAAAAAGCCATTTGACGCACAGCCGTATTGAGCATGTCCTCTACTTTTCCAGCCAAGAGAACCTTACGCTCCTCTTTCGTTGTTGCAGCTTCTAACAAATACTGAAAAGTAAGCATTTCACCAAAAACAGAGGCTGTCTCAGCCAAAGGCAATGGTGTTGATGCCTTGAGATACCCCTGCGTCTCTCCAGCAAGAAGCTGATGTATTCCATGACCAACCTCATGCGCCAACGTTGCGACATCACGGGTTTTACCTTGAAAATTTGTTAAAATATACGGATGCCGCGAAGGCGTTACTGGATGAGAAAACGCTCCACCAGACTTCCCAGAAACAGCCTTGGCATCAATCCAAGCATTATCAAAAAAACGTTTTGCATATGCCCCCATTTTAGAGTGAAACTGGGTATACGCTTTACAAACAATATCTTTTGCCTCTTCCCAAGAAAAAGACCTTGTTTCTTCTTCTGTGATAGGCGCATTTCGATCCCAATAATCTAAATAATCCTGCTTTAGCCATTTTGCCTTTAATTGATAATAACGGTGAGATAGCAAGGGCAATTTTCGATTTACTGTTTCCTCAAGAACATCAACGACATTTCCAGACAGCCTATTTGCCAAATGCCGAGATGCTTCTGGCGTTTTATAGCCACGAAGACGATCCTCTATACTTTTTGCTTGCAGCAAATTATTCATAATACGTGTAAAAATGTGAGATTTTTCTTTTAGCAAATCCCCAACAGCCTCAGAAGCTGCTTTTCTAACCTTTTTATCCTTATCCATCGTTTTAGAAAGAGCTTCCGTTAAAGAAATCTCTTTTCCAAATAATGGAAGGCGAAGCTCCGCCATTGTCTCATCAAACAACCGAATCCAAGCCTCTCTCCCGGTTAAAGAGGTTTCCATAAAAACAAGTTCTGCTTCATGAGAAAGCTGGTAAGGCTTAAATTTTCGAATTCCCTCTAAGAAAAAACGCCAACTTTCTAAAGATGGAGATAACAACCACTCTTGAAACAAATTCTTCTCAAGCCCAATAATCTCTAAAGAGAAAAAGAGGAGATCTCGTGAAAGTTCTGTCATTTTTTCACGTATATTCTGAACAGCTCTCCCTATCTCTGGATCATTTGTATTAGCTGCAAAGGCTAAATGAGCATAAGCAGAAATTCTCCCAGAAATTTCTTCAACTTCTTGATATTCAATCAAAGCTTTCAAAAAAGATTCTGCAGAAAGACTCTTAATTTTAGTCTGATAATTTTTTTGAAATGCCTTTGCTTTATTAATAGCTACTTCTAAATCAACCTTAAGAGAATTGTCTTCAAAGCTGTGGTATAAATCTGACAAATCCCATCGTGGAGCGCTTAAAACTTCTGCGTTTTCACTCTCTTTTTCCGTGATCTGGTTAAGCACTATCTTCATTTAACTATCCATTACAAACTAAAAACAAAACTTCATTCAAGGCAAACTCTATCAATTTAAGAATAATTCAATAAAAAGCTGTTTTCTAGAGAAAAGTCCCGTTGACGAATTTTATAATGAATTATAATTAAATAAAGCGTTGGTCTGAAAACTCTTTTGGACTATACAGAAAATTATGTATGCCCAGATGGCGGAATTGGTAGACGCGCAGGCTTCAGGTGCCTGTGTCCTTCTGGACGTGGAAGTTCGAGTCTTCTTCTGGGCACCATCTGCGCCTTCCTGAAAAATTAAAGCGGGACGAATTATCAATGAAAACGCCCGAATCTTCTATACATTTTTATAAAAATGACCTCCCTGATGGCCTTAATCTAGGCTCTTCAATCGCTGTTGATACAGAAACAATGGGGTTAAATCTACATAGAGATCGTCTTTGTCTAGTTCAGATTTCACCTGGAGATGGCAGTGCTCATTTAGTACAACTTATCCCTGAAACTCTAGGTGGAAATGGGTATAATGCCCCCAATTTAAAACGCTTACTTTCGGATCAAAATGTAACCAAAATCATGCATTTTGCACGTTTTGATCTTGCGGCTATTTGGCAATATCTAAATGTTGTTGCCGCTCCGGTTGTTTGCACAAAAATTGCTGCCCGGCTCACACGAACCTTTACAGATCGCCATGGATTAGCTGCTCTCTGTCGTGATTTGCTCAATGTAGAGCTTTCAAAACAGCAACAAACTTCCGATTGGGGCAATACAGATCTTACTTCTGAACAGCTACATTATGCTGCATCAGATGTCTTATATTTACATAAACTCTGGCAAAAATTAGAGAATCTCCTTGAGCGTGAAAACCGTCTTTCCTTAGCAAAAGAATGCTTTGAGTTCTTGCCATCACGTGCAAAACTGGATCTCATGGGTTACGATAATCCAGATATATTTTCTCACAAAGCTTAAATAAAACTTTCTCTGCATGCCTGATAATGTCCTTTCTGCACTTGAACAAGCTTTAGTTTTAGATAAAAAAGCCCTGAAAGATCTGCTTGCTTTCAGTGCAGAAAATCAAAATTTCCGATCTTCCATACTTGATTTAATTAAGGCAATCGATTCCTCTCAAGGACATGTTATTCTTTCAGGAGTTGGAAAATCTGGCTATATTGCGAAGTGTATAAGCTCCAGCTTTTCCTCAGTTGGAATATCTTCCTTTTTTTTACACCCAACAGAAGCTGCACACGGCGAATTAGGTGCGATTACCTCTAGAAACCTATTATTGTTGATTACAAAATCTGGCGAAACTGCTGAATTAAGACTGCTTATTAAATACGCAAAAAAACATGCAATCAAGATTGCTATAATAACAACAAGCCCCTCTTCAGCATTAGCAAAACAAAGTGATATTGTGCTCTCTGTTCCTCTATCAAAAGAATCAGGTCTTTTTTCCTCGGCGCCAACGACATCATCTCTTCTATTTCTAGCATTAGCAAATGCCCTAATCACAACGATTGCTCAATCTAAGAAAATCTCGAAAGAAACTTTTTTTGACATACACCCAGGGGGATCAATCGGAAAAAAATGCCCGGCGTCTTTCTGAAATTATTCCCCCTGCTCCTCTTTCACATATTCCTGAATAGGCAAACTGATAAGCGAAATCAGGGAGAGAAATTTACAAGACCTATTTTAAAAAGATCTAAAGCGTTTTAATGAAATTAAAGCATGTGTATTATGAGCAAAAATATAAAAACTCTAAATGTAGAAATGATTGTGAAAGAAGCTTTAGATTTTGTGAAGAAAAAGGAATTCTTTACTGATAATATCTTCGTGGTGGATCTAAACAATTTACCCATTGCTGCCCTTCGCCTATCGGACTTAAATTCCTCTGAAGAAATTCCATAAATAAAAATGGAACAAAATCCGTCTTCCGAAGCAAATAAACCTTCAGAACAGAATCATTCCCAAATTCAAAGGGAGGATTTTAGTTCAGGTAACAGGGAATCTAGGCGCAAAGAACTAGAGTTGTTGCAGCAGGAGAGTCGCGCCAACAGAAAGCTTCCCACACAAGAAGAAATAGACCAACACCATAAAAAAATTCTGATTGCGAAATGGTCACTCCCAGCACTTGCTGGTGGACTTTTACTTTCCATCATTTTATGGCCAGAAATTTCTCACTTGGTGCATGAAAATAGAATTATTAAATCCCATATAACACACAGAGGCCCTGAAAGCAGCAATATGGAGCAAGCTATCTATAGAGGTGTTGATTCCCGTAACCGCTCCTATATGATTACCTCGACGACAGCACGTCAAATTGGCTCAGAAAGAATTGACATGGATCAACCCATTGCCGATCTTCACCTCTCAAATGGAAAATGGGTTGAGGTTCGAGCCGATAAAGGCACATTCATGCAAGACCATGGAACTTTAGACCTTGATGGCCATGTCTTTCTATATAGAAGTGATGGCCTCTTCATTAATGGTTTAACAGCCAGTATTGATCTGAATAAAAATATTATCGCCTCCCCAAATTGGATACATGCTGAGGGCCCTTTTGGAACACAAGATGCCGAAAGTTTTTTCATGGACCATAATCGTGGAGAAATGCTTTTTATTGGAACAGGACGCTCTTTGAGAAATCACGATGAAGATTCAAAAGAGAAGTTAAAATGATACAGAGTTCTTTTTTAAGAAAATATTTACTCCTTTTTTCCCTTGGGTCTTTTTTAGCCACGCCGATTTTATTACAAGCGTCCGTAGCTAATGCTGCTGATGACAACTCTCATGGCCCTACAGTTCGACTTTATTGGAAAAAAGAAGAAATTTATGATCGAAACGCTCATACAGTTACATTAACTGGAGGCGCAAGAGGTATTCGCAACAATATTACTTTAGATGCGGATACAATCATTGGTTATCTTAGAAAAAAAGTACCTTTAGATCCTGTAACAAAAGAACCTATTCCTCAGCCAGAATCTGAAGATGATGGAGACCAAGATGGCGATCAAGACTTGTATCGGATTGAGGCCATAGGCCATGTGCATATTTATAACCAAAAAGATCAAGCTTGGGGAGATCACGGTATTTACGACCTAGACAAAGGCATTATGCTTTTAACAGGCAATAAATTACGTGTCGTTTCAGCAAAGAATTTTGTAACCGCCCGAGATCTGCTAGAATATTATCCTGATACACATATCTCTATCGGACGAGGAGATGCAATCGTCACAACAAGTGATGGAAAACGCTTTTCCGCCGATGTGGTTAAGGCCATCGGATATTCTGATGAAGAAAAGGAAAGGCTTGGACCAGATGCTCCAGATCTTGATCGAGCATATGGATGGGGAGATGTCACCGTCAGAACGCCAACAAGAACAGCTGTTGGAGATCGTGGCGTTTACTTATTTGGACCTGAGTTAGCACGTTTAATGGGACATGTTCGCGTAACAAAAGGCCAAAATCAAAATAATGGCTCTCAAGCTATTGTAAATATGAAAACAGGAATTTCACGAATGCTTCCAGGTGGTGAAGATCCTGTTCAAGGTTTAATCGTCCCAAATGAAAATGCGAGCTAAAATGACTGAAAATATCTCTCTTGAAACAGGCCTTGTAGCTCATAACATCATGAAATCCTATAAAAAACGCCAAGTTGTAAAAGGCGTTTCATTATCTGTTAGAAAAGGTGAAGCAGTCGGTCTACTTGGCCCTAACGGAGCAGGAAAAACGACCACTTTCTATATGATTGTTGGACTTGTTCAAGCTGATGAGGGCATGATTACGCTAGATAATGCTGATATTACACGCTTACCTATGTATCGCAGGGCACGACTAGGTGTTGGCTACCTTCCTCAGGAAGCAAGCATTTTTAGAGGTCTTTCGGTAGAAGACAATATTATGGTTGCCCTTGAGGTTGTTGAATCTAATCGCGATAAACGCCATATGATGCTAGACAATCTTTTAGAAGAATTTGGCATCACACGCCTGAGGAAGTCGTCTTCTATGGCACTTTCTGGTGGCGAACGCCGACGACTTGAAATTGCGAGAGCCCTTGCTAGCCAACCAGATTATATTCTTTTAGATGAACCTTTTGCCGGAATTGATCCAATTGCTGTGAGTGAAATTCGAGAACTTGTCATCCATTTGAAAGATAGGAACATTGGCGTTCTGATTACAGACCATAATGTGAGAGAAACTCTAGGCGCTATTGATCGAGCATATATTCTCTATAGTGGTCAGGTTTTAACAGAAGGGACGCCCGAAATTATTGTTAAAAACGATGACGTTCGTCGCGTTTACCTTGGTGAGAACTTTTCTCTCTAGTTATTTTTTCTCTAAACTTGCTATACGCTATTTCCAATCCACTGTACTCAAAGACTTATGCTTCACTCACTCCTTAAAAATCTCGAAAAACACAATACAATCCCTATCTTGCTTCCCCCTCATCCTATTCTGCACAAAATTGCAGAAGAAGTCTCACATAAGGATATGGATTTTATCAAAAAAATCTTACCTTCTATGTTTAAAACAATGTATGAAGCGCCAGGTATTGGACTTGCTGCCCCTCAAGTCGGAATTTCTAAACGATTTTATATTATGGATTTAAGCCGTGAAGATGAAGAACCCGATCCTAAAATTCTTATAAATCCTGAAATTATTGAAAAAAGTGAAACACTCTCCTCAAGAGAAGAAGGATGTCTCTCTCTCCCTCAACAATTTGCCGAAATCACACGGCCAGAGAAAGTCAAAATCCGTTATCAAAATATTGAAGGAAAGTGGATCGAGGAAGAAGGTGATGACCTCAAGGCTGCTTGTTTTCAACATGAACTTGATCACTTAAATGGCGTTTTATTTGTAGACCATCTTTCAAGCTTGAAGAGAAGTCGCATTTTAAAAAAACTTACTAAAGACCAAAGAAAAAAAGGGTAATTATGCGCCTTATTTTTATGGGATCTCCAGACTTTTCCGTACCAGCTCTAAAGGCTCTAATTAAAGCTGGACATGACATTGTAGCTGTTTATACGCAACCGCCACGCCCGACGGGCAGAGGCAATAAACTGACAAAACAACCAGTACATCTTGTGGCTGAAAACGCAGGTATTGAAGTTCGCTTTCCAGAACGTTTAAAAAATCGCCCTCAAACGATTGAAGAATTTAAATCTTTAAATGCCGATTTAGCAATCGTTTGCGCTTATGGGCTCATTCTACCACAAGAAATTCTTGATGCGCCTAAATTGGGCTGTATCAATATCCATGCAAGTATTTTACCACGTTGGCGTGGAGCTTCTCCTATCCAAGCGGCTATTGCTGCTGGGGACAAAGAAACAGGCATTACGCTCATGCAAATGGATGCAGGATTAGATACAGGTGATATTCTACAAATTTCAAAGCTTGCTATCCTTCCAGAAGATACTGCCGAAACGCTTTCCACTCGTCTCTCAAATTTAGGGGCTTCATCTTTAACAAAATTACTACAGTCTCCTTTTCCAAAACCAACGCCACAGCCTCAAAAAGGCGTAACAACCGTTGGGCGCCTCAGCCGTGAAGATGGGAAGATAAACTGGAATAAATCTGCTCATGAAATTGAAAATAAATTTAGAGCTTTTTATCCGTGGCCAGGCAGCTTCACCATATTAAACGGGGAAAAACTGAAAATTGGCGCTTTAAAAATTATTCCTTCTACACTGTCCAACCCTTATCGAGCAGGAACTATCCTAGAAAATAGCCTCAATGTTGTGACTGGTGACGGCATTATCTCAATTGAAAAAATCCAAAAGTCTGGACGTAAAATGCTCAGCGCAAAAGATTTTATGAATGGAAGTGACTTACCTTCCTCAGCCCATTTTGATTCAGAATGAAAGACGCTTGCGCATCAAATAAGCAACGCTGGGCCATTTTACTTGAGTATGACGGCACAAATTATGTCGGATGGCAAAGACAGAAGACAGATATTGCGGTGCAAGAGCTCTTAGAAAAAGCTGCCTCTAAATTAGTCAAAGGCGCATGCGTTCATTCTGTTGCTTCTGGAAGAACAGATTCTGGTGTTCATGCACAAGCAATGCCGGTGCATCTGGATTTTCCTAAAGAATTTTCCTTATGTGAACGAAATATCATTGATGGCATTAACTTCCATCTAAAGCCGCATCCTATCGTTGTCTTAAATGCTTCCCCCGCGCCTTTTGGTTGGAACGCACGCTTTTCTTCATTATGGCGTCGCTATGAGTACCATATTTTAACAAGACGTGCTCGCCCTGCCCTCTCAAAACATAGAGTTTGGCATTTTCCTTTCGCTTTAGATGCTCAAGCTATGCAAGATGCCGCAAAACTTTTAATAGGTCAGCACGATTTTACTACTTTTCGAGCAAGCGCTTGCCAAGCTTTGAGCCCTATCAAAACATTAGATCAGCTTGATATTATCCGAGAAAACGACCTCATCCGTATCATTACAAAATCCCGTTCTTTCTTACATCATCAAGTCAGAAACATGGTCGGAACACTGACACTTATTGGACGAGGACAATGGTCTAATCAGGATTTAATCCATGCACTCGAAGCAAAAAACCGATCAGCAGGAGGGCAAACAGCTCCTCCCGAAGGATTATTTTTTATGGAAGCTGGCTATAAAGAGAAACTTTTCCATTGAGGTTTTAATTATTAATATCTTTTAGCATTTTGTCCCTGTAAACCTTTATTTTCCTTCATGCGTAAAGACTACTCATTAAGCCCTCCGCCTATAACGGCCAAAATCGTTCCCAAGAAAATAAATCCGATTCCTGCCCAAGCAAGCCAAGAAAGATGCTGTTTAAAAAACAGCAAACTGATAAATGCAATGGCAACGATCCCACAACCGCACCAAATAGCATAAGCTAACCCAACAGGAATTGCTATCAATGCTCTCGCCATGCAAAAGAAACTTACTCCATACAAAGCCAATACAGAAATCGCAGGCACAACTTTAGAAAAACCCGCGCTTTTATTCATTAAGGATGTTGCTATAACCTCTAACAAAATAGCAAAACCAAGATAAACCCAAGGTAAAAACGTGTTCATAGAATTTCTAAAAAGGTTTTATAAATCTGTGTTAGGTTTTCTAAATCATTTATCGAAGCACATTCATTAACAGCATGCATCGTTTTATTCAAAAGCCCCAACTCTGCGACGGGCATATATTTTGAAATAAAGCGAGCATCAGAAGTGCCTCCTCCTGTTTCTCTTCTAGGCTTGTATCCCATAATTTTTTCAGAGGCGATTTCTAATTTCTGAACATATTTTGTAGGCGTCGTCAAAAAAGATTCTCCACTGACGCTAATTTCGCATTTAACTTCAGGATATTTTAAAACAATTTTTTCAATATAATTTGAAAGTTGGCTTCCTGTATGGAGATCATTAAAGCGGATATTAAAAGAAGCAGAAGCGGTAGATGGAATGACGTTACTTGCCCCTTCAGCTGTCTCCAATGACGTTATCTGCAAAGAAGACGGTTCAAAATACTCACTCCCTTCATCTAACTGCCATTGCAAAAATTCTTGCAAAATATTCAAAAGAATAGGCACAGGATTACATGCCAAGTGCGGATAAGCGACATGTCCTTGTTTACCTTGAGCTCTAAGCTTTACATTCAGACTACCACGACGCCCAATCTTTAAAACATCTGCAATTTTTTCAACGCTTGTAGGCTCTGCAAGAAGACAAAAATCTGGATGTTCATTTTTTTCTCTGAGCCATTCAAGTAACTTGACTGTCCCGAAAGTTGCAGGCCCTTCTTCATCTCCTGTAAGAAGAAAAGCAAGTTTGCCCTTAAAAGACTTTTCTTTCAAAACTCTTGCAGCAGCTGCTATCATACAAGCCAAGCCGCCCTTCATATCAACAGCACCTCGTCCTGTTATTATTCCGTCTGTTAAGTCTCCTGAAAACGGCTCCTTACTCCATCCTTCTCCAGCTGGCACAACGTCCGTGTGCCCCGCAAAACAAAGATATTCTTCAGCCTTACCATCTAAAAAAGCAAAAAGATTTTTTGTTTCTTTTCCTTTAGGGCCAAAGGCGAGCTCCGTACAGAAAAACTCCAAAGATTCCAGCATTCTTTTTGTTAAAGAAAGAACACCGTCGTCTTCTGGCGTAATAGAGCGGCAACGCAGCAAGTTCTGTAAAATAAAAACAGGATCCTCAAGCTTTTCTCTTAAAAAAAGCTCTTTCTCATTTTCTTGATTTTCCAATATTAAAGTTCTTTCAAACTTTCAATCCCGTAAAAGTTCATTAATCCCTGTTTTCGAACGTGTCTGGGCATCAACTCTTTTAACAATCACAGCGCAAGAAAGTCCAGGCTTTCCTTTTTCTGACGGCTCACGGAAACCTGGAACAACAACAGAATATGGCGGAACTTCTCCTCTAAACTCCTCCCCTGTATTGCGATCTATAATACGTGTTGAGGCACTCAAAAAAACCCCCATAGATAAGACTGATCCTTTGCGTATGATCACGCCTTCTGCAACTTCAGAGCGAGCTCCAATAAAACAACTATCTTCAATAATAACTGGAGAAGCCTGCAATGGCTCTAAAACACCACCGATTCCAGCCCCACCACTAATATGACAATTTTTTCCAATCTGGGCACATGACCCGACAGTCGCCCAAGTATCAATCATTGTGCCTTTACCAACACGAGCACCAACATTGATAAAAGAAGGCATAACAACAACGCCTTTTTCAATATGTGCAGAATAACGAATAATAGCCCCTGGGACAGCTCTAAAACCTGCCTTTTGAAAATCGCTTTCTGTCCAACCCGCACATTTCAAAGGGACTTTATCAAAGCCAGAAGCGCCACCACAAGAAGCCTGTAAAACGCTATTATTGGAAAGTCTAAAATATAATAGAATAGCTTTTTTAAGCCACTCATTCACATGCCAATTACCTTGGGGAGTAAGAGAGGCGATACGAACAGAACCTTCATCCAAAGCGCAGAGAACTTTATTAACAAGTTTAAAATCCTCTTGATTCTGAAGAGCACTTAAAGAATCTCGACGATTCCAAATTTCTTCTATTTGTTTTGAAAAATTTTGTTCTAACATAATTTTTTCTCCAGCTTTGAGTGCTTAATCTAAAGAAATTTTCGTCCCAATGTAATGATCATTATCTATCAAAAATCGATGCAAGTTTTTCGGAACTCTTCCGTCTAAAATAAAAGCCTCTTTAGCCCCTAACTTTAAAGCTGATAAGCAAGCTTGAACTTTGGGATACATACCGTCTTTTATAATACGCTCATCATAGAATTTTTGAGCTAGAAATTCATTTAAAGAATCCCGTATTTCACCATTTGCATCCCGAACACCAGCAACGTCTGTTAAAATAAATAGACTAATTTGAAGTGCACCAGCAATAAAAGCTGCAACCGCATCTGCATTAATATTATAAGACTGCCCGACCAGATCCGCACTAATTGGCGCAATAACAGGAATCACATTTCCTTTTAAAATTGTCTCTAAAACAGCCGTATTCACATCCACAGGACGCCCAACAAAGCCTAACTCATGACTCATACGCTCTGCTACGATCAAGGAAGCATCCGTTCCAGAAATTCCAACAGCAGAAGCTCCTTCTAAGGTAAGCGAATTCGCCAATCTCTTGTTGATAATACCACACAACACCATTTGAATAATCTCTAGAGATTCTTCAGTTGTTTTTCGTAAACCGTCAATGAACTCACTTGGTATATCCAAACGCGTTAGCATTTGGGTAATCTCTGGACCTCCTCCATGAACAATAATAGGAAGAATATCCTGCTTGTATAAGGAGACAATTTGTTTTGAGAAAGCAGTATCTCCTCCTTCCATAAGATGCCCACCATACTTAATCACCACGTAGCGCTTAGAAGGTGTAAAAAAGGCGTCTCTTTCTGTCATTTCTGGTAAAGGCATCTTTATTATTTATTAAAGAACGGGTTTAGGGGCTGAAAAGGCTGACAAAATAGCTCTTAACGCTTCAATACCTACATTTTTTCGACTACTCGTAAATAAGATTTCTGGATTAGCCGCAGGATGAATGCGTATGACATCTTCAAGCGCAACAAGATGTTTATCAAGCTCTGTTTTACGTGCATCATCTACCTTAGTGAAAACCACACGATACGAAATTGCAGCCTTGTCCAAAAGCGTAAATACATCCTTGTCGCTTTGCTTAACACCTACACGAGCATCAACTAAAACAACAACCTGTCGTAAGGTTGGGCGTCCTTGTAAATACAAAAACATTGTTTTTTGCCAGTCTTCCTTAACTTCCTTGGAAGCTTTAGCAAAACCATATCCTGGCAAATCAACAAGGACTAACCTTTTCCCCAAATTAAAAAAATTTAATTGTTTCGTTCTTCCCGGTTCTGAGGAAGTACGTGCCAAGGCATTTTGTCCTGTAATTGCATTAATAATGCTAGACTTTCCAACATTCGAACGTCCAACAAATGCTACTTCCGGAAGAGAGGGAGCAGGCAAATGCTCTAATACCTGTGCACCGTGAAAAAAAGAACAATCCTGGGCAAAAAGCTTTCTTCCAAAATTAATTTCTTCTTCCGAGAAGCGATCTGCCTCCAGATTTGCATCATTTTTTAACATCTTCAACACACTTCCTTCCTCGCATTTTCATCTCTGAAAATCACTTCTTCCCTTCAATAACACCGCCTTTTACAGGAACAGGAAGAACTGTGCGACGCTGAATGTAAGCCTGTTGCAAATACGTTAAAATATTATTCCATGTATAATAAATTAAAAGACCTGCTGGAAAATCTGACATAATAAAAACATAGACTAAAGGCATAAATTGCATAATGCGTGCCTGAGCTGGATCCATGCTAACCATGGTCTGTTTTTGCATCATCCAGAATGTAAACCCAAGAGCCAACCCCCATAAACTCACATGTAAAAATGGAGAAATTACAGTTGGATTAAAGGGCAACAAACCAAAGAGATTAAAAATATTCGTGGGATCTGGAACAGATAAATCTTTAATCCAACCAAAGAACGGAGCCTGCCTCTCATCAAGACTAATATTCAACATCTTATACAAGCAAAAAAAGATGGGAGCTTGAATAAGTATTGGTAGACAGCCACCAGCAGGATGTACCTTCTCTTCACGATAAAGTGCCATCATCTGCTGATTCATTGCCTTAGGATCAGACGAGTATTTCTTTTTAAGCTCTGCCATCTTTGGCGCCAAAAGCTTCATTCGAGCAGCAGAAACCGCTGCCTTTGAAGCCAATGGAAAAAGAAGAATTTTGACAATCACGGTCAAGGCCATCAGAGCCAAACCAAAATTCCCAATTAAACCATAAAGCCAATGTAAAACCCAAAGAATAGGACGCGTTAGAAAAGAGAACCAGCCAAAATCAATCGCAGAGTCAAACCTATCAAGACTATATTGTTTCTGATATGCGGAAAGAAGTGAAAAGTCCTTCGGACCAACAAAAACAAGAGATTTTGTAGAAGATTCCGTCTGAGAATCTGTTAATGAAGGAGCAGACGTTAGAGAAACAAGATAATCTCCGCTTTCCTTTAATGACTGTTGATGCTTATACGAAAGTGTGACTTTCTGATCTTTCTGAGCACCCGCAGCAACAAGCCAATACTTATCGGTAATACCGCCCCAGCCACCAGATCCTGTATCACTCCAAGCTAACCCGCCAGTAGCCTCAGAATTTTTCTTAATATCTTTATAGCCTATATCTTTCAAAACAGCGTTTATAGCCCCAATAGGCCCTAAATATTCTGTAAAAGATCCTGCATTTTTAGGAAGAAAATCTCTATGAACCGTCTGATAGGACTGTAAAGTAATTTTATTATTTGAATTATTCTCAACCTCTTGCTGGATATTGAACATATATTGTTTATCCAGTGAGATTTTAATTTTAAAATTGACCCCCTCCCCGTTATCCCATGTTAAGAGAATAGGATTTCCACCAGCCTTTAATTCATTATCAGAACTCTGCCAAACAGTTTCTAAATTAGGAAGTTTGGTGCTTGCATTTTCAGAAAGTTGATTCCAGCCGATTGTTACGTAAGTTGGATAAGAAGAATCTTGAGCCGATAAAAATCTAACGTGAGGTGAATCTTTATCTAAAGTTTCTTTGTATTTCAAAGAAACCAAATCATCCAGTACTGCACCGCGAAGATTCAATGAGCCTTGTAATTTTTCGCCTGTAATCTCAATTCTACGTACCGGCTCTGATGGTTTTGGAATGACCGGCGCTTCACTTTTTTGCACCTCAGTGCCTTGAGGTTGTGCAGAAGTCTGTTGTTGATCAGCAGATATTACAGAAGCTTTTTTTTGGGCTTCTGGATGTGGAAAAAACTTATACTGAACCCATGTTGAGGCACCTATAATCAGGGCAGAGCCAATAATCGCTACAGCTAATCTTGTACTAGCCTGCTGCTTATCATTATCCATAAACGCTACCCTATTTTTCCCTAAACATTAATAACAACACTGTATCAAGCAGGATGATCAGTCCCACCAGGATGCCACGGATGGCATTTTAAAAGCCTCAACACTGTTAAATAAGTCCCCTTAAAAGGACCATACCGTTGGATAACGATACGGGAATACTCACTACATGTTGGGTAAAAACGGCAATTATTACCTAAAAAAGGACTAATACAAAAACGATAAAGTGCCAAAAGAAACAATAAGATATATTTTAACATAAAATTATGAAAACTGAGTGACTGACATTTTTTTTATACACGAAAAAATGCCCCCTCTTATATCTGAAACCAGCTTTGTAAAGGCCTCATCACCTGTTGACTTTCTACCAATCAATACATAATCGCCCGCCGGCACCTTTTCATTTTTTGCAACTTCCTGAAAAGCTGCCCTAAGGCGACGACGTATTCGATTACGTACAACAGCATTTCCAAGTTTTCTGGTCACCGTAAAACCCACCCCCGCTGAAAGAGATGAAGGGTAAGCTTGCACAACAACTGTATGACGAACAGCCTTCACGCCACGAGAAGCTGCTCGCAAAAACTCAGATCTTTTTTGTAAATGCCTGTAAATAGAATAAACTCAAGCAGAAAGCTTTTTACGGCCTTTAGCTCTTCTTGCAGCCAAAACACGGCGACCGCCAACGGTCGCTGAACGTGAACGAAAACCGTGACGGCGTTTTCTGACAAGTTTTGAAGGTTGATACGTACGTTTCATTATTTTTCTCCGAGATAAAACAATTTAGTTCTTAAAATTCTAATGCATTGATACTTATGCATAGGGGTTCTTGTCAATTTTCAATCTTTGTTAAAAGGCGGAATTTTCACACCTCCAAAAAACAGACCGAGTTCTGCTGCCATTTGTTGACATAAAAGCTCATCCATTACAAATGTACTTCCAGCCTCATAAGCAACACCAGCTAGCCCCGCTTCGGAAGCTAGTCTTAGAGTATCTAAGCCGATCATCGGCATATCTACTCTCATTTCTTGATTTACTTTTGGCTTTTTTAATAACAATCCTGCCCTTTTCGAACAAGAAATACCTAAAGAAGCCACGCGTTTCAACATATTATCTGTTCCCTCAGGCCCCTCAGCTGCTAAAATGCGTCCGTTCTGAACAACACACCCCTGCCCCATATCAAAAGAGGCCGTTACTGTCAAAAATCGCCAAGCAAAAATTAAATCTTTTTTTTCATTAGAAGATAAAGAGCGATTAAAACCCTTCTGACCGACGCAAGACGGAAGATAAAAATCTGCTCCTTTAACCTCAAAACCTTCCTGCTCCAAAAGAGAAACAATCGTTTTTAATAAAGCATCGTCCCCTTTATAAAAACGCTCTCCAAGTTTCCATAAAAATGGCAATGCCTTCAAATCAGGACACAAGCGGTACCATGATGGGCGCTTAACTGGACCAATCATAACCAACTCTGTGCATTCATTTCTTTTTAAGCAAGAAAGAATACGGCCAACAGCGCCCAACCGAATAACATTAGGCGAAAAAGAAGCCAGTATTTTTAAGTTAGCATAGCCCTCTAAAGCAATAAGAGTAAAGGGAACACCCTGCCGATGCAATTGCCTCGCTAGCAAAGCTGGCAACCCCCCTCCACCTGCTATAATCCCAACTTTTCTTAGATTAGCCATCCCCATTCTCAAAAATCTGAGCAATGGTCAACCCTCTCTTACTTGGATTTTCCATAAAATTTAAAATTTCTAAAACTTTAGGCTCTTTTCCAAATAACTCTCTGGCACGAATAATTCGTTGCGGCAAGGAGCCATCAATAGCACCGTTTCTAGGATACAAAACCCTTAAAGCCTGACGCATAACTTGTAATTCATCATGCTGCACCCCACTGCGTTTTAAACCAACCCAGTTAAGTCCAACAAGACGAGCACGATTTCCCATAGCCGTACCATAGGGGATCAGATCACGCTCGATACCTGTCTTTCCACCAACCATAGCCCCCCGACCAATTCTTACAAATTGGTGAATGGCTGCAGCCCCCATAATTCGGGCATTGTCCTCTATACAAACATGCCCTCCTATAACAACATTATTTACAATAATTACATTATTGCCAATACAGCAATCATGCGCAATATGCGCATTTACCATGACTAGACAATTCTTACCGACAGATGTAGTCCCACCACCGAAGGCTGTACCTCGATGAATAGTAACGCCTTCTCTAATGATTGTATTATCACCAATAAGACATTCAGAATCCTCCCCTTGATATTTCAAATCCTGAGGGGCAAGACCTATTGTCGCAAAGGGATATACTTCTACGCCATTTCCTATTTTTGTACGTCCAGAAATAGAAACAGACGAATGAAGACGAACATTATCTCCAATGATAACATTCGAATCTATATGGCACCATGGACCAATGTGGACGCCATTCCCAAGAATGGCACCCTTTTCAATAATGGCTGTTGGATGAACTTCCATGGAGAACAACTACTTCCGTGGAGATAATTAAAATAAAAACAACGACAGTAAGGAATTATTCCGTTGGAGGATCCAAAATCATTGCACTAAATGAGGCCTCAGCGACGGATTTTCCACTAACACGTGCCACCCCCTTAAAACGCCAAACATTTCCACGCTGACGCTCCTTTTGCACCTCTAAACGTAATTGATCCCCTGGACTAACTGGCTTTCGAAATTTTGCACCTTCAACTGTCATAAAATAGACAATTTTATTTTCGCGCTCAAAATCCAATCCCATCATTACAAGAGCGGCTGCTGTCTGAGCCATAGCCTCAACAATCAAAACACCTGGCATAACAGGCGTTCCAGGAAAATGTCCTGGGAAAAAAGGTTCATTTATTGTTACATTTTTAATACCAACAGCAGACTCACCAAACTGAATTTGCTCCATCCGATCTAGTAGCAAAAAAGGATAACGATGTGGCAAAGCCTTCATAATAGCAACAATATCTGCTGTCTCTCCAACAGAAGCTTTGTCAGCATTCTGGACCACTTCCGCGTTCGGACTTGCAGCCATAATTTTCTCCTTGTTATTATCTTACTCCGAAAGCAAATACATACTTCCAAATAAAATTACAATCACACTTCACTTTTTTGACCATGACCAGAACGACGTGAAAGACGACGCAACGTTGCTACATTTCGAAAAAACTCTCTAAAAGGCAAGGCTGGACTTCCAATCACTTCTGCTTTTTCATCAAGATTTGACATAACACCACATTGCGCTCCAATCCGAGCCCCTGAACCAATTTTTAAATGACCCGTCAGACCAGCCTGTGCTGCGACTTGAACAAAATCACCAATTTCTGTGGAACCAGAAATCCCTGCCTGAGAAACGACAACGACACAATTCCCTATCCGTACATTATGGGCAATTTGCACCAAATTATCAATACGGCAGCCAAAACCAATCACCGTGTCTCGAACAGATCCCCTATCAACAGCCGTATTAGCTCCAATTTCTGTATAATCACCGATGATCACTCTGCCAATTTGGGGAATATTGTGAAATCCCTCTTGGCTTATAGCAAAACCAAAACCAGGATGGCCAATCCGTGCGCCTGTATGCAAAGCAACGCCATTTCCAAGCAAAGCACATTCCACACTTACATGTGGATAAATACGGCATTTTTCGCCCAAGACAACACCATTTCCAATCGAGACATGATTTGCGAGAACCGTACCATCCCCGATAACCGCGTTATCACCGACTAAAGAAAAAGCACCTATCGAAACATTTTTTCCTATTTTTGCATTAGGGGAAATAACAGCCGTCGGATGGATTAAAGCTTCTTTCGGCATTGTTGCGAAAAACCGTGCAACAATCTTTGCCCAAAGCACATAAGGATGCTCTGTGACAATTGCCACAGCGCTCGAAGGCAAATGTTCTTGAAATTCAGGACTAATAATAACAGCGCCTGCTGACGTATTTTTTATGAGAGGTATGTATCTTCTATTATCTAAAAACGCAATTTCATCTGCCTTCGCAGCCTGCAAAGGTGCAACACCTGTAAATATTTTTTTGCCATTTTCTTCTAAATCCTTAATCTGGCATTTCAAGCCGTCAAAAAGATCATGAAGAGAAAATGGCCCCTGACGCTCAAAAAACCTTGGATCTCCCGGAATTTCCTCTATAGCCAAAACACTTACCTCCGGCTCTTAAACTCAAATTGATATTAATCTCTAATTAATTACGTAATACAGACGGTGGCGATTTTTCTTCTGGTGGTGGTGCCTGATTCATAAGACGCTCTTCATCCGCTGTCGTTGGCATTTTTCCACTTTTTGCCAAAAGCTCAGGATCTTCATCAGCCGCTGGAATATAAACGTGAGACAAGACCTTGTTTAAACGATCTGCAACCTCTTTGGTAATATCCTGCTCATCGACATGAAGAACCGTCTGCTCAGAACGCAAAACAAGATTCATATTATGTGCTTCTGCCACCTGACCAATAATACCATTACGTTGTTCAAGCTCTCTTTCTAATTGATGAAAAGCAACTTGATACGCCTCTTGAATAATTCTTGCTTTTCCTCCGAATTCTCGCTGGTCTTTAATCCTTCGCTCTTGAAGTCTCTTCTCATGGGCCTGAAGCTGATCTGGTGGCAAACTATGGGCTTGTGCCTGTAATTGTTGCACTTCACCTTGCCATGCACGCTCCTCATCTTGTACGATTCTAGCTAACTTATCCCGTCGCGCTCCCAATTCCTGTTGAATTTCACGCGCTGCGGTTGAAAGCGCCATAACACCTGGAATATTAATTACACCAATTGTTGCACCCGGAGGTGGAGCTTCTTTACCAATAGGTGGTGGAACTGGAACATTCGGCAATGGCAAAATAGGTGGCGTTTGAGCTCCCATCTGCTCATCCATCCCCCCCCCATCTGGCATACCAGCGGCAGGAGGGGGCGCAGGGGCAGCTGCTGGTGCACCAGTTGGAACTGGAATGGTCTTCGGCTCTGGCTTATCCGATTTAGCCGCTTTTGGCACAAACCACCCTTCACTCTTTGCAGGTGTCGCAAAGAAACTTACACTCACAAAAGAAAGCAACAAAGCCCCGCTGAAATAACAAAACTTCTTTTGTGAAAGCGGTCTATATTTCCAGTTTTTCATCAAGAGTACCTGCCTTTTTCTCTTATCCAACATCAGAATTGCTGCCCAAAACCAAACCGGAAAGGATATGTAATATCCCCTGGCTGCTTTTCAAAAGGAATCGCTGCATCGATATTAACCAGTCCGAAAGGACTTTTCCAAGAAATTCCTTCACCAATCGTTGCTCTCGGTGCGAAAGTATTTCCTTCGATAGGGGTATAGCATGACAAACTCGGGTCTGAATGACACATATCACCAGGGCTCGTGTAAAGATGCTCAACACGAACGCCACCCAATCCCCCAATATCAATAAACGAACGCGCTGAAATTCCCAAGGATTTTCCCATAGGAACAGGGTAATTTATCTGAAAAGAAGCTGTGTACATTAAACGTCCACCAAGCATATCTTCTTGACCTTCCCAGTTAGGCGTACATGGAGGCCCATTAGGATTTCTATCTGGGCCACAATTAATATGTGCTGACCGTGGACCAACACCACCCTGTAAAAACCCTCTTAAATTTTGTCCACCAAGGTAAAAGTTATCAATAACTCGTCTATCGGAATCAGCATCTCCCCAGTTCCCCATGTAACCAAAACCTCCTTTTAGGCTGATGACCCAATCATGGTTTCCTGTAAATTTATCCAACGGAAAATAATATGCCCCATTAATTTTTCCACGCATATATTCCTCATCTCCACCAATACCAGCAAAATCCCCACCAATGGTAACAACATAACCAGAATGCGGTGCGGAACGGCTATCTCTCCTATCATACGTCAATGATGTACTTAACTGAGACAACAATGACCAACCACGAGAATCAATAATATAGGCAGAGGAAACATACTGATCATTGTAACCTGAGGATGCACCACTCATAGCCTGTCGCAAATTCACGTTTCCGATATCTCTGTCCACCAAACTATAAGTCCAAGATTGAGATAAATATCGGCTAATGCTGTATCCTGTTCTCAAGTCAAATCCATATCTACCTTCATTATAGCTCTGATAAGTCTCATCCAAACTTTGTGTAAAATAGACATCAGCACCAGCAACCATATTTCTTCCGAGAAAGTATGGATCCGTAACAGATAAATCAGCCTGCCTTTCATAATAAGCGATCGTGCCATTGAAGCCAGCGCTCACTCCTGATCCAAGTAAGTTCGTTTGTTTAACAGCAACATTCCCCATAACACCGGCATCGGTAGAGTAACCACCGCCGACAGAAAACTGTCCTGTTGGCTTCTCCTGAACATGTGCAATTAAATTAATTTTATCAGGAGCAGACCCTGGTGTTTGACTAACACTCACATCCTTAAAATATCCTAAATCTTGAATGGCATATTTAGAATATTTCTTTTCCAGAGGTGTAAAGGCATCCCCCTCAGCAACAGGTAGATTGCGACGGACAATCGAATCTCTTGTAATCGTATTGCCATTAATATCAATACGCTCAACATATGTACGAGGCCCCTCAACAATATCGAAGAGTAAATCTACCGTTCTTTTTTCAGGATTCCGTGCAATTTCACTTCGGACAACTGTAAAAGGGTAACCGTGCCCTTGTAGCCATTCTTGCATGCTCGTTGCCACATCTTGAACAGCTGTTGCATCATAAAAAGCACCTCTAATAAGAGAAACCATGTGTGACTGCATCATTTTTGGGGTTACGCCTGTAATCGTAGAACGAATATTAAGTTTGGAAAGCCTGTAACGCTCCCCCTCATGCACTGTGTAAGTAATATAAAAACTTTGATGATCTGTTGAGAGTTCTCCTGTTGAATCAACAAGGTGATAATCAATAAAACCATTATGCAAATAAAAACGCCGCAATAACTCACCATCATATTTAACACGATCAGGATTATATTGCGTTGAAGATGAAAAAATACGATACCAAGCATCTTCTTTCGAAGAAACAACAGCAGAAAGAGCAGCTTGTGTATAAAATTTATTTCCAACAAAAACGACTTTTCTCACTTTTGTTTCATGTGCTTCATTGATTTTAAAAATGACATCAACACGATTGTGAGAAAGTTTGATAATTTGGGGTGTCACGGTCGCACCGTAACGTGCCTTGCTCGCATATAAATTTAAAATACGTTGACGATCGGCCGCAATGGCACGTGCTGAGTAAACAGCCTTTGTTCTTAACGTCACCTCTTTGGTAATATCTTCGTCTTTAATGGCACTATTACCTTCAAAAACAATTCGATTAACAACGGCATTTTCAGCAACAGTAACCACCAAGGCACTCCCTTCACGCTCTAAGGAAACATCCCGAAAAAGTCCTGTTGCATAAAGCGTTTTTAGAGATCTATTCAAATTTGTTCGGTTAAAACTATCTCCCGGCTGCACCACCATATAAGACAATACTGTACTCGTCTCAATACGGTCGTTCCCACGAACTTTTATATCTTCAATAATATTTGAAGAAGTCACAGGCTCGTTCTGCACAACATTATTTGAAGCTGATTTGGAAAAGGCTGTCTGGGGCAAAAGACAGAATAAGAGCATCATAGCACTTACTAGAATAAGCGCTAAAAAAGCCTCGTTTCCTTCTTTTTGGCGAAAATAGCCCCGCAAACAGTCGTCCTCATTCACTCTGAAATTTACAGTTCTGCAATTCTTCCTGCGAACTTGAACAGCATTATAATATATTCATAAATTCAGAGAAGAATTAGAATAAAATATTTATCAGTGCGAAATAGAAGCAAAGGTTTTATAAACCCAACCAAAAACACCAATGCCTTTCAAATCATTATATGTTGATAGAAGAAATAAGAACAGAATTAAAGAGATGCCGATCTGCAAATAAACATCTCGTATGCGGTCTGGAATAGAACGTCCTAAAATACCTTCTACCGCATAAAAAACCAGCCGCCCTCCGTCCAAAGCTGGGATAGGCAATAGATTAAGCAACCCTAAATTGACCGATAATGAAGCCATAAAAGAGAGCAAACTGACAAAGCCATAAGAAGCAACCTGTCCAGACATCTGAACAATTCGGATCGTCCCCCCAAGTTCAGAAGCACTTCGCTTACCCGTCAAAATTTGTCCTATGCCAGACAAGACATTCTCGGTTGTTTCCCAAGTCTGCTGTACCGCCATGGGAATAACTTTGTAAATAGAAACAGGCTCTCCATACCCAGATACAGCAGAAAAAGCCACTCCAATACGTGCAATTTCGTGTCCATTTTCTTTTATTAATTTTGGCTGAATTGAAATATTTTCTTCCTTACCCTCTCTCTGGATTCCTAAACTTAACGCTGTTTCAGAATGTCCTAAAATCACTTTTTGAAGTTGTTCTAAAGAAACAACGTTTTTACCATCAATTTTAAGAATATGATCCCCAGCTTTAATTCCAGCTTCAGCTGCTGGACTCCCTGCCTGAACAGAAACGACGTCAGGAGTAGATTTAGGCGCGCCTACAAATGCAAAAATAAAGGCATATAAGAGGATAGCTAAAAGAAAATTAAAAATAGGTCCCATGGAGACAACCAGCATTTTTTGTAATACAGATTTCTCATAAAAGGCACGATCAGAAACAATCTTCGCTAATTCTTCAGGATCATCTGGCTTTTCAAAGCCATGTAAGCGGACATACCCTCCCAGAGGAAACACACTTAAGCGCCATTCCGTCCCTAATTTGTCGTACCATCCTTTAATCGCAGAACCAAAACCGATTGAAAAAACATCTACTTTAATTTTGCAATAACGTGCCGCAAGATAATGCCCCATTTCATGGATAAAAACTAAAATTCCAAAAACGACAATGCTAGCCGCAATCATCCGTATAAAATCAAGCATTCAAACTTCCTTGACTAATAAACTGCTGCGCGGCTTGACGGCCAAAACAATCCCACTCAAAAACTTCTTCCAAAGAAGTAATTTCTCCAGAAAATTTCCCCTGCTCCAGGGTTTTTTCAATTAACTCCCCAATTTGCAAAAATGTGATCTTCCTGTTTAAGAAATTTTCAACAGCAATTTCATTAGCAGCCGAAAAGACTGCAGGAGCCCCACCGCCAATCGTTAGAGCCTCTCTAGCTAAAGCCAATGGTCGGAATTTCCTCTCATCCATCGGATAAAAATCCAACTTAGCCATCTCCGCCAAATTTAAACGATCACAGTTGGTTTTTAGACGCTCTGAAATTCCCAATGCAAAAGAAATCGGAATGCGCATATCTGCAGCGCCCATTTGAGCAACAAAGCTGCCATCCCTAAAAAGAACGCCACCATGAACAACAGACTGTGGGTGAATTAAAACATCAATCTGATCGCTTGGTAAATTAAATAAACGTGCGGCTTCAATAACTTCTAGCCCTTTGTTGGCCATGCTTGCAGAATCAATGCTAATCTTCGCTCCCATGGACCAAGTTGGATGCTTTAAAGCCATTTTTGGGGTAACCTTTTTCATCTCTTCCAGAGAAAAAGTTCTAAAAGGCCCTCCTGAGGCTGTTAGAAGTATTTTTTCAACCTCAGCTAACTTACTCTTTCCTAAAGCTTGAACAATGGCATTATGTTCAGAATCTACAGGCAATAATTTTCCACCGCTTTTATCAATACTGTCTAATAAAATAGACCCAGCACAGACCAAAGCTTCCTTATTTGCTAGGGCAATATGTCCCCCATTTTTAGCCGCAGCCAAAATAGGCTCCAAGCCAGCTGCTCCCGTAATTGCAGCCATCGTCCAATCAACCTTAATAGATGCAGCCTCAATAACGGCTTTTCTACCAGCAGAAGTCTTTATATCTGTACCTGAAAGAAGCGCCCTCAATTCTGGTAGTTTTTCTTCATTATTTAAAACGGCCCATTCTGCATTTAATTCTCTTGCCTGAGTTGCTAGTAATTCGGCATTATCCCCCCCAACCAGAGCACAAACAGAAAAATCTGAAGGAGAAGACTTTAATAAATCAACAGTTGAAGTACCGATACTTCCTGTACTTCCTAAAATAGTGACAGTACGAGGGCTCTGTTTTTTATAACTATCCATTACGCAATCAAAATCCCTCAAAAATTATAAACCCACATGAAATAAATCTTTTATACTAATCGTCCAAAAAGCATTTTCTCCAGCAAAAAACTGAAAAAATAATGCAATAGGTATCGCCCCTAGCATTCCATCCAATCTATCTAAAATTCCGCCATGCCCTGGAATAATTTTTCCAGAATCTTTCACGCCAGCCCTTCTTTTGGCAGCACTCTCACACAAATCCCCAAGCTGCGAGCTGATACCAAGTAAAATTGCATAAAAAGCAGTATCGATAATCCAAACACCTGTGAACAAGTACTCCAAAAGAAACGAAAGCAACACAGCAAAAAACAAGCCACCAATAGCTCCAGAAACTGTTTTGCCTGGAGAAATAGAGGGGGCTAGTTTCCTACCACCAATAATACGACCTGAGAAATAAGCGCCTGTGTCACAAGCTGCGACGATCAAAACGACAAAAAATACATTTATAACGCCGAAAGGAGACATCCGGAGATAAAAAAAACCCAGCCCCCCAATGAGTGCAACAAGAACAGCTAGTGATTGGTAGAGAAATAGCTTTCCACCTTTAAAAGGCTTCTCTTGACTGCCTCTTGCTAAAGAAAGTCCTTCAAAAACAACGAAAAAGGAAATTAGCGCAATAAAAAGAATGTAAGGCCAATGCCCATAACAAATAACAAAAACAGAAACCGCAGACAAAACAATTGCGGAAAGCAGCCTAGGCATGAGATCCGCCCAACCACTTTTAGAGTGGAATATTTTTTTCAAGGTTATGTTTCCCTTAACTTCTTGCACCGAAACGTCTGTGCCTTGAAGCATACTCAACTAAGACTTTTTCAAAGTCTTTCTTCGTAAATTCAGGCCAAAAAATATCTAAAAAAACGAGCTCACTATATGCTGCCTGCCAAAGCAAAAAATTAGACAAACGGGCTTCTCCACTCGTACGAACAATCACATCTGGATCAGGAATATCCTTTGTCTGAAGATATTGCTGCACAAGCTCTTCCTTTATTTCATCCTGTGAAATCTTACCAGAAAGTAAATCTTGAGCCATTTTTTTAAAAGCTGAGGTGATTTCTAACCTTGATCCATAGGAAAGCGCTAAGGTCAGGGTCAGTCGATCATTATGAAATGTTTTTTCAATCGCAACTTTTAACTCTTCCCGAACCTCCCGAGAGAAGCGTTCAACTTCTCCAATAACCTGAAAACGCACCCCCTCCTGATGTAACTCGTCAATATTTTCACGCAAATAGTGAAGTAAAAGCATCTGTAAGTTAGAAACTTCTTCTTCTGAACGACGCCAATTTTCAGATGAAAATCCATATAACGTAATATATGGAATTTTTGAATCAAGCGCTGCCCTTGCGCAGCGCTGAACAGCAACACCACCTTCTTCGTGTCCTTCGGCTATGGAAAGTCCATTTTTCTTTGCCCAACGACCATTTCCATCCATGATGAAAGCAATATGGTTAGGATACGACGAGAGATCTGTTTGAGAATGTGACATTATTTTCGATAGATCAATCAAACTTGTTTGATTTCACTCTCTTTTTTAGAAAGTAAATCATCTAAATCAGCAATAAAACTATCTGTAAGTTTCTGAATACTATCTAGCCAATTTTTTAACTCATCTTCGCCGATTGTACCTTCCTTCTCTTCTGCCTTAGCTTTACTCATACCATCCCGTCTGGCGTTTCTTACTGCAATACGGGCATTTTCTGTATAGCGCCCAGCAGCCTTGGCAAGCTCTTCACGACGTTCGCCTGTCAACTGAGGTACAGGCACACGAACTGTCTGCCCCTCGGATGCTGGATTTAAACCTAAACCGCTTGTCCTAATGGCTTTTTCAACAGCCTGAACTAATCCTTTATCCCAGACAGAAACTGACAACATAGAAGGCTCTGGCACAGCAATAGATGCTACCTGCGTCAAAGGTGAAAGAGAGCCATACGCCTCAACACGCACAGGCTCCAAAAGCGCTGGCGTTGCACGCCCAGACCTCAAACCTGAAAATTCTTTTTTTAGATTAAGTTTCACTTTATCCATGCGCTCATGCACATCTTTTAATAACTCATCAAAATTACCTGACATGACAAACCTCAAATCTTCATAAATAATAAAACAAACAACAAGTTATTCGGTAATCACCGTAAACTTTCCTTCGCCGCACAATATTTTTGCAAGATTTCCATGCTCATGGATATCAAAAACGAGAATAGGAAGCTTATTCTCACGTGCAAGACTAATTGCAGCGGCATCCATAACTTTCAAACTCTTTGAAAGAACGTCTATATAAGAGAGTCTTTCATAACGTAACGCATCAGGATTTTTATGTGGGTCATCTGAATAAACCCCGTCAACTTGTGTCCCTTTCAAAAGAACATCACACTCCATCTCACTTGCTCTCAAAGCCGCAGCTGTATCTGTTGTAAAAAATGGATTTCCAGTACCCGCTCCAAAAATAACAACCCGCCCCTTTTCCAAATGCATAAGTGCGCGACGACGAATATATGGCTCTGCAATGGCCGACATATGAATGGCCGTCATGACACGCGTCTCAACATCGTTCTTTTCCAAAGCATTTTGAAGCATTAAGGCATTGATAACAGTTGCAAGCATCCCTGCGTAATCGCCCTGAGCCCGATCCATCCCCTTTGCAGCAGCAGCCACGCCCCGAAAAATATTTCCTCCGCCGACAACCAAACAAACCTGAATGCCTGCTTTTGTCACATCTGTAATATCCGAAGCAATCCGCTCTACGACCTGAGGGTCTATTCCACCAGCCCCTTTACCCATTAAAGCCTCTCCTGAGACCTTCAAAAGAACTCTCTTATACTTGTAAGAAGGAGAAGAAATTTTGTTCATTGCAATAACGTTCCTGTCGAGGCTGATAAGTTGTCTTTTTATATCCTAATTTTTTTTTTGAAGCATCTATTATCTTTGTTTCTGCTCAAAAAGTCGGTCGTATCTCTTTTAATCGTCGTATATCCTGATCCCATTTTGGCTTTTCTTTTACTTGTAAAAAGAGATGACATGTCTGTCCCAGAGAATATTCAATAGCACTTCTTGCTTTTTTTCCAATTTCTCGGATCCTTTTTCCCCTTTCTCCAATAACAATGGCTTTTTGTGCTGAACGCATCACATAGATATTTGCATCGATACGAACAGATCCATCTGGCCTATTTTTAAAACTCTGGATTTCCACCGTTGAGTCGTATGGTAGCTCATCATGCGTTTGAAAAAAAACTTGTTCCCGAATAAGTTCCGAAACCCATGTGCGCTCAGGCATGTCTGTAAGCATATCTTCAGGAAACATAAATGGCCCTACTGGCAGAATATCAGCCAATTTGCACATCAAATCCCGAACACCATCTCCCGTCAAAGCACTAACCATAAACACTTCAGATGCCTGACTTTGCTGCATAACTTCTTCGGCTAATGGAAGAAGTAACTCTCGCTTTATGTCATCAATTTTATTCAAAACGAGCCATAAAGGAATCTTGCTTTTTTGCGCCTTTGCGCCAGATTCTATAGAAATATTTTTTATATCGTCCTTCTTTGCCCTTGTTGCATCAACGACAAGTAGCGCCAAATCAGCATCTTTCAATCCATCCCAAGCCGCACCAACCATTGCTTCGTCTAACTTCCGCTTAGGCTTAAACAAACCAGGGGTATCACAAAAAACAATTTGTGTTCGTCCTTCATTAACAATTCCCCTTGCCCTCATTCTCGTTGTTTGCGCTTTAGGTGTTACAATAGAAACTCTTGCGCCAACAGCCTTATTCAAGAAAGTGGACTTTCCAGCATTCGGAGCACCCAAAAGCGCAACGAAACCACAACGTTCCTGCTGTTTTTCAGAATTATTATTCAACAACGCTTCTCCTGTCATTTACTTTTCTTATTCTTTTTAAACATATGCAGAAGATTAGCCGCAGCCTCTCGTTCAGCCTCTCGTCGACTTCCCCCAATACCTTCAGCAGACTGACCATCTCCCTCTACCTTAATTCGAAATTCAGGCGCATGATCCGCCCCCCGCCTTTCAAGAATAGTATAAACAGGTAAAGCTCTGCCCTTTCCTAGAAGGTATTCCTGTAAACGCCCTTTCCATTCTTTTGGGGGCTCTTTATATGAATGAATCCGATCTTTCCAAAGGCGGCGAACAACTTCGTTAGCAACAAGAAAACCACCGTCTAAATAAACAGCTCCTAAAACAGCTTCCATTGCATCTGCTCTAACGGATGCGATTTTTCTCACTGTCTTTTCCTTTGTTCCGATTTCTAGACTTCTCTCAAGATCAATCTCTTTAGCTACTTCAGCAACAGTTTCACCAGATACAAGAGCATTGTGGCGCAATGCTAAACTGCCCTCCACCTCTAAAGGAAACGTCTCGAATAGCCAAGTCGCCATAGCCAAACCTAAAACACGGTCTCCAAGAAACTCCAAACGCTCATTTGAAGCTATTTTCTTATTATTCTTCTTTTTAACCGTTCGAAAATCAATCAGAGCAGAGCGATGCCTTAAAGCATGACGCAATAACTCTTGGGACAAAAATCTATATCCTAAGGCTTCTTCTAAGTGAGAGAAAGGCAATTCTCATACCCCTCTTTGCTGAATAGGATGGAAAAATCGATTTAACCTTATCTCAGATGGCCAGTACCAAAAAGCCCATTTAGAATGCGAAAAATCAAAAGAAAGTAAAACTCTTCTTGCCTTTCCTTCAACATTTTCTAATGGAACGAATCCCAAATCTCGACCGCTTCCAACTAAATAATTACTCCCCAAAGGCGTAGAGCAACTTCCAACTTCACGCCCTCCTTGAAAACGGCTATCGGCACTATCGTCTCGATTGTCTCCCATTACAAATAAGCATCCAGACGGAACGGTATAAACTTCTGTATTATTGGCAGCACCTTCTTCCGTTTCTTGCAAAATGTGATAACGCCTTATTTCCTCTGAATCTTTTTCACCGACATGATTCTCTTCAATAAACTCTTCACCGCTCCAAGAACGCCCCTCTCTATTTAAGTACTGATGTTCTCCCTGAGACACACGCTGTAGAGGTTTATCATTCAAGTACACAACACCATGCTTTAATTGAAGGCGATCTCCAGCCACCCCGACCACTCTTTTAATATAATCAATGGAGCTATCCTGCGTGAAACGAAAAACAATTACATCACCCCGTTTTGGCTCTGATTCAAAAATACGCCCCTTTAAAAAAGGGACAGGAAAAGGGAAGGAATAACGCGAGTAACCATAATCATATTTTGTAACAGAAATATAATCTCCAACAAGCAAAGTAGGCACCATTGAACCTGATGGAATAGTAAATGGCTGAAATACCAAGGATCTAAATCCGAATACCAAGAACAATAAGAAGATAATCTGAGCTAAAAATAAAAGCCATCCATCATCTTTTGCCTGTCGTAATAATCTCTGAATATCTGTTTTTTTATCCATTATTTTCCTATGAGCTTTCTACTTTTTTTAATTAATATGCTTCAAGGATAACCTGAGCCATTGCAAAAGGCTCATCATCCGTTAAGCTCAAAAAGGCTTTCCCTAATTTTCCTTGAGGTGTTTTTTCCTTCAAAACCGCCAACGCTCCTCCCTTAAGTACTAATGAGGGAGCTCCTAGATCATCGCGTATAACAACAATATCCTGAAAAACCACCCTTTTACCAAATCCTGTCCCTAAAGCCTTAGCACAGGCTTCTTTCGCAGCCCAACGCTTTGCATAAGCAGCAGAACGCAAAGGTAATAACGTAAATTTATCTGCATATTCTCGCTCTTCTTCTGCAAAAATACGATCTAAAAAACTCTCTCCAAATTTACAGATAATTTCTTCAATTCTTGAAATGCGACATAGATCAATTCCTATACCTATAATCACGTCATCACACCTTCTTTTGGAGAAAAGATCGCTCTTGCTGCATGGAAGAAACCAGAACGTTTTTGCATAACCTCAAGCAACTCTTCTAAATGCCGCCAAGAAGGAACCTTTAAATCCATTTGAATCTCCGCAAAACGATCCTGTCGCATAACCACATTCATACGCTCTAAAATAGATTCATGCTCTTCTGCGAGAGGAACAATTCCTGCTGTTGCTTCCAAACGTGGATCAATCACTAAAAAGAGATGTGCATTTAACAAGTGCGGATACCGATCTTGTTTAGCTAAATTCCACATAACGGGAAAGCTTTCAGCCCCTTTTTCCGCTAAATTATGACACTCAGAACGATGAACGATACAAATATTAGAAGCATCCAAAACAGCACTCACGGCATCTCCCGGTAAAGGGGCGCAACAGGATGCTAAAGCCAAATGTATTCCACCATTTGCGTATATATCTTCCCACTCTTGAATCAAAGAACTGTTCTCATCAACAGAAGAAGAGCGCTCTCTTGCTAATTCTACATCCCCTGAAGAAATGCGAGGATATATTGTCCTAAGAACAACTTCTGCAGAAACAATATTTAGACCGACCTTCTGATACAAAACGGACATCGTACTGCAAGAAAACTTCTCAAGCACGGTTGCCAAAATTTTCTCGTCTCCAGCAACGCCGGCTTCATTAAAAATTTGTGCAAGATAGCGCTGCCCCTTTTTCTGATGCAAAGCCATATCAAGCTTTTGTATCGCTTGCCTAACCCTTGTCCTTGCTTTGCCACTAACAATTTTCTCTGCCCAGTTTCTTTGTGGCATCGCACCAAGAGCGGTCATAATTTCAATCTCATCCCCATTCTCAAGAGTATCTGACAAACGCACCCATTTACCGTTGGCTCTGCTTCCAACACAGCGATCCCCAATTTCTGTATGAACTGCATAAGCAAAATCAATCGGCGTTGCTCCAGCTGGCAAACAAATAATATCTCCTTTTGGAGTGAAACAAAAAACTTCATCCTCATAGAGCTCTAATCTTGAATCAATTTCAAAAGTTCTTGTATCAATAGAGTGTTCTGCAACATAACTCAGGTTTTTAAGCCATTTTAAACCATTTTTTGCAGAAAGCGTACTTCCTTCTTTATAGATCCAGTGCGCACTAATCCCATGTTCAGCCTGTTCATGCATGACTTTTGTTCTAATCTGAATCTCAATGCGATGGCTTTTATTCTGCAAATTAAGAACGGTATGAATAGACTGATAACCATTTGCTTTGGGAGTAGAAATATAATCTTTGAATTTTCCATTTACAGCACGATAAGCATGGTGCAAAATTCCTAGCACTGCGTAGCAACTTGCAACATCTTCGACAATAATACGAAAAGCGAGAACATCTGAAAGTTGCGTTACCTTCAACTGCCCTGCATTCATTTTCCGCCAGATAGAATAAGGCGTTTTTTCACGTCCAAAAATTTCAACTGAAAGATAACCATGCTTTTGACAATTTTCTTTCAACGCTAAGATAATAGAATCAATGCCTTCTCCTCCATCTGTGCGCAAATGATTCAGATGCTCACGAATGGCGATATCCGCCTTAGGCTCTGACATAGAAAAAGCTTGCCGTTCTAAGCGATTTTTTACCTCATACATCCCCAAACGTTCAGCAAGAGGGACATAAATCAGCAATGTTTCTACGGCTATTCTTCTACGTTTTTCTTCGGACCTTATATGACGAAGTGTCCCGACATTATGAAGACGATCGGCTAGTTTAATCAGTAAAACACGAACGTCCTTAGCCATCGCCAGAACAAGTTTTCTGAAATTCTGCGCCTGCTTATGACCAACAGGATGCAATTCCATTTTTTTTAGTTTTGTGACACCATCAACCAGAAAAGCAACTTCTTCCCCAAAAAGTTCAGAAATCTCGTCTAGCGATACACCAGTATCTTCTGGAACATCGTGTAAAAATGCAGCAATCACAACAGAGGAATCCATTTTCCATGCGACCAAAGAATGCGCAACGGAAATAGGATGTGTAATATATAATTCCCCGCTATCTCTGCTTTGATCTCCGTGAGAAGTAGCAGCAAACAGCAGTGCCTTTTTTACTTTAAGAACTTCCTCTAAAGGAAGATAGGAAAGAAGATTAGACTCTAAATCTTCTTTCCAAGCCTCCTCCACTGTTGCTTCAATTTTTTTAGCAAGGAGGCTTGGAAGATTCATTACCCTGAAATCAATAACAAATTTCTATCACAAATAAGGTGAGAATCAATACTCACCTTCTTCTCCTGAAGCTGGCTCCTCAGGCAAAATTTCTTGCAACCCAAAAACATTCTGATCCGTTAAAATCAAATCTTCACCTTCATCGTCATCTGCCTCGTCTTTCGGAAGAGCCACAAAGGAATGAATAATAGATTCTCTTAGGTTTTCTGGACTAATATTCGCTTCTGCAATTTCACGAAGCGCAACAACTGTATTTTTATCATTATCTCTTGGAAGAGTTAACTCCTCTCCACAAGAAAGCGCACGAGCTCTCCGAGCTGCTAACAAAATAAGCTCAAAACGATTTGAAACTTTTTCAATACAATCCTCAACGGTAACGCGTGCCATACTTAATTCAATCCCTAATTCATATCAGCTTACATAAGTACATGTAGATAAAGAGAGCGAGTACAATACCTAAACATAGTAGCAAACCTACTTATCACATTTTTATCTATTTTTCATTATAATTTCTTTATTCGGCATTATTTTTGAGTTTGAGTTCTTAAAAACACGTTTTTTTTGCTTATACAGAAACCGCTTCGTTTCTCTTGAAGTTTTATAAAAGCACACCCATCTTTTATACATTGGAGAAATTCCTTTCTCCAAAAAACAGCATTATACATGAGGACATAGAATGAGCTTTCAACTCCCTTCCCTACCCTTTGCCGACACAGCCCTTTCTGAAAAAGGAATGAAAAAGGAAACTTTAGATCTTCATCACGGAAAGCATCATCAAGGTTATGTTAATGCCTTAAATGCCTTGGTCGAAAAAAATCCAGAACTGCAAGGAAAAAGTCTAGAAGAACTGGTTCAATTTGCTGCAAACAAAGCAGATTTAACACCTGTTCTTAACAACGCGGGCCAACACTACAACCACTCCCTTTTTTGGAAAAGTCTCTCACCAAACGGTGGAAAAATTCCTGCCAAACTAGAAAAAAAGCTGATCGAAGATTTTGGTAGCGTTGATGCTTTTAAAGCCGCATTTAAAACCGCAGCAACAACCCAATTCGGTTCTGGCTGGGCTTGGCTTATTCAGACAGCTGATGGCAAGCTTTCTGTTACAAAAACAGCCAACGCAGAGAGCCCCCTCTCTAAAAATACAGGAAAAGCCCTGCTCGTTATGGATGTTTGGGAGCACGCTTACTATCTAGACTTCCAGAACCGCAGACCTGATTTTACAGATAATTTCTTAAATCATCTTGCAAATTATGAATTTGTAGAAGAGCAACTCGCTTAATTCTGATAGTTCAGTCTAAAATAAAAAGTCCTGCCTCTTAACTAAGTGGCAGGACTTTTTTCATAACATTTTAAATTACAACGCTACGATTTAAGCTTCATTTGCAGGTTTTGTCTTCGAAATAACAGAAGCAATTGTTTGGCGTGCAACTCTCACCTTAACATTTGGTGCAATCAAAACATCAATCTCACTCGCTTCAGGGCGTGTTGCCTGAACTTCCCCAATGATACCACCCGCCGTAATTACCTGGTCGCCTCTTCTCAAATTAGCTAATTGTTCCCTTAATTTTTTCTGCCTTGTTTGCTGAGGTCGAATCAATAAAAAATAAAAAATAACAAAAATTAATAAAATTGGACCGAACTGAACGGCAGCCTCTAACATCGAAGAACCCCCTGATGATCCAGCCGCCGCAGTATCAGCGTAGGCTGGGGAAAATAATAAATTCAACATTTTTTTATCCTATTCTACTCTAAAAAGAAGTAAAATCCTTATACGTTACCCTCTTCTTTATCTATATATAAACTCCGTGGATACCCATGACGTCAATTCTTCTCGTTTCAGCAGCCCTTTTAATCAATAAAAATAACCAGATTATCATTACACAACGCCCGCAGGGAAAACCTCTAGCTGGCCTTTGGGAATTTCCCGGCGGAAAAGTAGAAACAGGCGAAACACCAGAAGAAGCACTTCAACGCGAATTAAAAGAAGAATTAAATATCAATGCCTTAGTGAAAGAGATGGAACCACTCTCTTTTGCAAGCTTCACCTACCCCAAATTTCATCTATTAATGCCATTGTTCGTTATTCGAAGGTGGACAGGTGATTTAACACCGAAAGAAAATCAAGCTCTAAAAGCTATATCACTTTCTGAACTTAAAAATTTTGATATGCCACCGGCAGACATTCCTCTTATTCCTCTAATTGAATCCTTTCTCCAAAACGAAATTTTATAAGAGAATTTCTTGAAAATGACAAAAACACCTACAGCCTGCTTTATCATCATTGGGGATGAAATTCTTTCTGGCAGAACCTTAGAGAAAAATCTTCCAGTTTTAACGGACCTCCTCAATAAACAAGGTATTCGTTTAACTGAGGCACGTATTATCCCAGACAAAAAAGATCAAATCATTCAAACAACTATTGAATGTTCTCACAAATTCGATGAGGTTTTTACCAGTGGCGGCATAGGCCCAACACATGATGATATCACCAGCGCAAGTATTTCCGAGGCACTTAATTTACCACTGGAGCGCCACGAACCGACTTTCGAGCTTCTGAAAAGAAACAGCCCAAATAAACAATGTAATCAAATGAAAGAAAAAATGGCATGGTTTCCGAAAGGAAGCACACCCATCGAAAATAACTGCAATGCCCCACCAGGATTTAGCATAAAAAATATTCATGTTATGGCAGGTGTTCCAGCCATTTTTAAATCTATGGTTAAATGGCTTATTCCTCAACTTAGCAAAGGAACACCCCTCCATAGCTTCGCATGGCACAGTTTCAATCTGTCCGAAAGCAACTTTGCGAAAGACCTCCAAACGTTGCAGGAAAATTTTCCAAACGCAGAACTTGGATCTTATCCGTTCAGAAATGGAGATAAAGAAGGGGTTACTCTCGTATCGAAAGGAAATAATTTAGACGCTGTAAAAACAGCAGCATCCATGTTTCCCAATATCATTAGAAAACATGGTGGCACGCCTCATGAAGGAGACTTTCAAAGCTGAAATAAAATCAAATCGCAGCTCTCGTCATTTTAAAATAATGGGAGCGCCTGCGAGCCAAAAGCTCTTCAGAAGACAACTTTTGCAACCCCTGCAACTCTTCCCAAATAGCCTCTCCAGCCGCTTCAATTGCTTTTTCTGGAAGACGTTGCGCTCCACCAATAGGCTCTCCAATGATCCGATTAATCAACCCCAAAGACTTCAAATCCTGTGCGGTTAATTTTAAACTCTCGGCAGCGACAGAAGCGTGTGAAGGATCTCGCCAAAGGATAGAGGCTGCCGCTTCAGGAGAAATCACGGAATAAATTGAATGTTCTAACATCAAAGTACGATCCGAAGCAGCAATTGCAATAGCACCACCAGAACCACCTTCTCCAATAATCGTCGCAATCACAGGCACACCAACCTGCAAAGCAATATCAGTAGAACGGGCGATCGCCTCTGCCTGCCCCCGAGCCTCTGCATCAATCCCAGGCCATGCGCCTGCCGTATCAACAAAAGTCAAAATTGGGAGAGAGAACTGCGCAGCAAGCTTCATCAAGCGCTGTGCCTTACGATACCCCTCAGGTCTAGCCATTCCAAAATTGTGCTTCACACGACTCTGCGTATCGTGCCCACGCTCCGTCCCAATAACGACAACAGGCACGCCTCTGAATTTAGCCAGCCCCCCTACCATTGCATTATCGTCTCCAAACAGACGGTCACCTGATAGAGGCGTGAAATCGGTCGTTAATGCCTCAATATAATTAATAGCATGTGGGCGTTGCGGATGACGAGCAACTTGAACTTTTTGGTGTGCAGTCAACTTACTGTAAATCTGCCCTAAACGCCTCTCGACTTTTTCTTCTAGGCTTTTGACCTCCTCCTGAATATCAGAATCTTCACTCTCAATATTCTGAGCATTGCTGGTACCTTTAAGGTCACCGACTTTTGACTCAAGTTGGGCAATTGACTTTTCAAAATCCAAAAACTGGCGCATGGCGTTCCCTGTTGTACGCAAACTAATTAAAAAAGTTCCACTCGTTTATTTAGCACAATGGCGTAAAAATAACTTTTAAGGTGACCTTTTACTAAAAATTCTGCTTCTTTTAAACTCTCAAATAACTTATTTCTTTTACAGTGTTTCACACTAACTTCAACTCTACTATACGCTGTTATATACTCTATTCCTTTTTTTAGACATAGGATGGCATGAAACAGCCTCTGCTAAACGGCCTTCCAAAACATGAGTATAGATCTGTGTTGTCACAATATCCTGATGCCCTAATAGGGTCTGTAACGCCCTCAAATCTGCGCCTCTGTCCAATAAATGCGTTGCAAAAGAATGGCGCAAAACATGTGGAGACAACCCTTCTAAAGAAATCCCTGATAAAGTCGCCGCTTTCGACAATAAAATATCAAAAGCTTGCCTTGTCAAAGGATCGCTCTCTTTTCTTCCAGGAAATAAATAAGGATTCTTACGACCATATTGTTGGCTAAATTTTGCAAGAGCGACAGCTGCATTCCAAGCAGATAAAGAAATTGGCACAAGCCTATCTTTTCCACCTTTTCCACGAACAGATAGCATCTCTGGGCGGTCTTCCTGCCTTCTCAAAAAAGGCAAAACAGGCAACATGCGCAACTCTGAAATACGCAAACCCGAACTATAAAGCAATTCAATCATGGCAACAGCTTGCAATGATACTTTTTGCGGCAAAATATTTCTTGCACCATCTAATAACGCTTCAAGCTCTTTTTCGCTTAAAAAACGTGGTAAATGCTCACGTTTTTTCGGTGAAGCTACTCTCAATGCAGGATTAAGGGAACACATTCCCTCATCCCCTAAAAATATATAAAATTGTCTTAGAGAAGCAAGGCGCCGTGCAACGGTGGCAGGACTTTTAAGCTCTTTTACCGCCTCTTGAACCCAAGACCTCACATCTTCTTCTTTTGCATTTACAAGACCTCGGCCTAAAAAATTGGCAAAAAGTTTTAAATCCCGACGATAAGCCTCTTGCGTCCTAGGAGATACCCCCCGTTCAGCGACAAAAAAAGCTAAAAAATCTTCAATTAAACCAGAATCAGTTCTACAAAACCCAGACATTACTCGGATTGTGCGGCTGAACCAGCTACTGGCAAAGTCGGTAATGTAGAATCTATTGCAACAGATCCTGCCGCAGAAGCAGGAGCTGGAGATTCCGATGCCTTAGAAGGAGCTGGCAAGGCCGCCCTTTCAATAACGAGTGAAATGTCTTGACGTACTTCTTCTGGAACAGGGGGGGATGGTTGTAAAAAATAAAGGGAGCTGCACGCTAATAAGATAATCCCAATTACAAAAAGCCCGAGAACTCTACGATTACTTCCCTTATAAGTTCTTGCGTTAAACTTTCCACTCATTACCAAACCCCTTTATCCTCGTCCTAATTACTAGAGACCCTTTAAAATACCCTGAAACTTGTAACAAATTTTTAAGAATTTAAGATACGCCAATTTAAATCATATTTAAATAAATTCATAACTTTGAAATGATACCTTTGATAAGGAGAGATAAATCTATTTTTTTATTTTAATATGATATAATGTTTCAGATACCTTCCGTTGCATACCTTTATTTGGTCTTTTCCTCGTTAATTATCAGAACTTATTAAAATCTATGACTTTCAGTGCTAATAATATCCGCTCTACTTTTTTAAACTTCTTTGATGAAAATGGGCATAAAATTCTACCTTCGGCCTCCCTCGTACCACAGAACGATCCAACTCTTCTGTTCACAAATGCAGGAATGGTGCCTTTCAAAGATATTTTTGCTGGAACACAAAAGCCTCTTTTTCCAAGAGCAACATCTTCTCAGAAAGTTGTCCGAGCAGGCGGAAAACACAATGATCTTGATAATGTCGGTTACACTTCCAGACACCATACCTTCTTTGAAATGCTTGGAAATTTTAGCTTCGGGGATTACTTTAAAGAAAGAGCTATTCTGCAAGCTTGGACGCTGTTAACAAAACATTTTCAAATCCCCAAAGAAAAGCTTCTTGTGACAGTCTATTCTGAGGATGAAGAGGCTGCGACACTTTGGAAAAAAATTGCAGGCCTGCCTGAAGAAAAAATCATCCGCATCCCAACTTCAGATAATTTCTGGAGAATGGGGGATACGGGTCCTTGTGGACCTTCTTCCGAAATTTTTTATGATCATGGACCAAGCGTTGCTGGAGGACCTCCAGGAAGCCCCGAAGAGGATGGAGACCGATTCACTGAGATCTGGAATCTCGTTTTTATGCAGTATTATGAAGAGCCTGGGAAAGAACAAATCCATTTACCAAAGCCTTCTATCGATACGGGTCTTGGACTAGAACGTTTTGCAACTATTCTGCAAAATAAACATGATAACTACGATACGGATATTTTTCGGCCTCTAATAGAAGTGTCTGCGGATCTGCTCGGCCAAGAACCTGACGGTATTTTTAAAACCAGTCACCGTGTTGTTGTTGACCACTTAAGATCAACGTCTTTCCTTATTGCAGATGGCGTTCTTCCAGAACGCGAAGGTCGCGGTTACGTTCTGCGGCGTATAATGCGCCGTGCCATGCGCCACTTACATAAAATGGGCGCAAAAGAACCTGTTTTTTATAAACTCCTCCCAGCGCTCATTCAAGAAATGGGTGAAGCCTATCCGGAACTTGAACAACATCGCTCTCTCATCATAAAAACCATGAAAAGAGAAGAGGAAAAATTCCTCTCCCTCCTTCACCGTGGCATGGGACTTCTTGAAGAGGAGCTTTCTTCTGTTTCTACACAAGGAAAACTTTCTGGCGAAACGGCCTTTCGTCTGTATGACACATATGGCTTTCCAATTGATCTGACACAAGACATTCTAAGAGAACGAAATATTTCTCTTGATTTTGAAGGCTTTGAGCAAGCCATGGAGCATCAAAAAGAGCTAGGCCGAAAAAACTGGTCTGGATCTGGAGATACTGGAAAATCTACGCATTGGCAAAAAGCCTTTGAGAAATATGGTGAAACAGAATTCTTAGGCTACGATAGCTCAAAAGCTGAAGTCACCGTCAACGCCATTTTTAAAGATGAAAATGAACTGGCAGAAGCCAGCGTATCCACTGGCGAGGTTACAATTTTATTAGACAAGACCCCGTTTTACGGTGAAAGTGGCGGACAAGACGGAGACCACGGTTTTCTAGAAGGTGTTGCTGGAAATTCCTCACCTCTTAAAATTGAAGTTTTTGATACAAAAAAGCAGGCAAATGGCCTCTTCTTGCATCATGCAAAAATTCAAGAGGGTACGCTCAAACCAGGCTCTAAAATTTCTGCAAGCATTGAGGTCAATCGCCGAAATGCTATTCGTGCGCACCACTCTGCAACCCACCTCTTACATGCGGCTCTACGTAAAATTTTAGGAGAACATGTCTCTCAAAAAGGAAGCAGAAATTCACCTGAGACTTTAAGATTTGATATTAGCCATTCCCAGCCATTAACGAACGATGAAATCAAGCGTGTTGAAATAGAAGTTAATGAGCAGATCCGTTCGAACTCTCCAGTCATAACGCTCGAAATGTCTCCAGAAGAAGCCTCAAAAAAAGGTGCAATGGCACTATTTGGTGAAAAATATGGAAATAATGTTCGTGTCGTTTCCATGAATGTTGATAGCAAAGATAATGCTTTTTCAAGAGAGCTTTGTGGCGGAACACATGTCGAGCGCACAGGAGACATTGGAAGCTTTAGAATTATTTCTGAAACGGCCGTCGGTGAAGGTGTTCGTCGACTGGAAGCTGTTTGTGGAAAAGCCGCAGAACGTTACACGCAATCCGAAGCCTCTCTTTTAAAAGAAATTGCGTCTCTTTTAAAAGTAACGCCACAAGATGCTCCAGAAAAAATTTCATCTCTTCTGGGAGAACGTAAATCACTCTCAACGCAAATAAGTCAACTTCAAGCTAAATTAGCTCAGCTAGAAATGGATAAACCAGCTGAGAAGATAAATTCATACGAATTTATCCTTTCTAATCTTGGAGAGGTTAATCCTAAAGAACTCAAAACAATGGCGACTAACGCTGTTGACGGAAAACCAACGCTTCTTGCAGCTCTCCTTGCTTTTGATGGTGAAAAATCAAGTATTGCCATCGCTCTTGGTGATGAATTACAGAAACATCTCAACGCTGTTGATCTTGTAAAAAAAGCTTCTCTCCTTATGGGAGGAAAAGGAGGTGGAGGAAGACCAAATGCGGCACAGGCTGGAGGAAAAATTACCGCAGAAAAAGAGATCAAAAATATGTTAAAAGAGAGCTTACTCCGCTTAAAGTAAATTTGGAGATGGGCTATCGCCTCAAGATGAAAGAAAAATAGATGACGAAAAAATCAGACGCTTCTTTGGTTCGCCTTTTAAAAGGTGTCGAAAAATTCGGAAAAGAAGTCTATCCCCATGAAGAAGATTTATTTCGTAAACTTGCAAATGCGCAAAGCCCGCATACTTTGTTCATTACTTGTGGTGATAGTCGCGTTGATCCAAATTTAATTACACAATCCTCTCCCGGGGAATTGTTTATTATTCGAAATGTCGGAAATATCGTTCCACAAGTCGATGTAAAAGATCCCAATATCACTGCCGCTCTTCATTACGCCGTGGAAGTTATGAAGGTCAAAAATATCATTATTTGTGGGCATTCTAACTGTGGCGCAATGAAGGCACTAGAGCAATTTGATGAAACAGGGAAATGGCCAGCGAGCGATCTTGCAGACTGGTTAAAATACGCAGAAGCGGCTTTAGAAAAAGTTAAAAAAACTTCTTTTGAAAAATCTGAGCATGTTTGCTGTAACCTAACAGAAGCAAATGTTCGATTGCAGATTTCCCATCTAAAAACCTATTCGTTCATTCAAGAAGCCAAAAAGAAAAGAAACATCAATATCAAGGGATGGTACTACAATATTGGAACAGGTACGGTTTCTGTCGTCCAAGATAGTGATACCCCACCTCTTCTAGCATCTGAGGAGTTGGCTCTCTTAAAAAAACGAAGAAATTGAAGCTTTTTGCTACTATCGCTTTTTTTATCTTTCTAAATTACATTTTCACTGATCCCGCTTTAGCGGGCCCAGTGAAAATTGTAACTTGGAATATGAACTGGCTTCTTTCAAATGAAGCCCTAAATCAATATAAATTACCCGAAGACATTCCCTATCGCTCACCTAAAGATTGGGCGAAACTTCAATATTATGCCCAGAAACTTTCAGCTGATATTATTCTGTTACAAGAAGTAGATTCCACTTTTACGGCTGAAAAAATATTCCCAAGCTCCCAATACAAACTCTATCAAACAGATCTAAACATTCCTCAAAAAGAGATTCTTGCCGTTAAGAAAAGTCTAAACATTGAGGTAGAACAAAACAAAGACCTTGAATCTCTTTCTGAAAATCCTGAAGGCTATTTTCCACTCCGTCCCGGCCTTGACGCTTTTCTTATTTTTCCCAATCAAAAAAAGATCCGACTTTTAGGTGTGCATTTAAAAGCAGGCTGCTGGGAACGTCCGCAAAAAGAGAAAAAGCATTCATGTCTTACTCTCTCTAAGCAATTTCAACTTATTAAAAGATGGGCACAACAAAGTGACGCTGAAAACCAAGATTTCATCATTCTTGGTGATTTTAACAGAAGACTCTCAAAAACTGATTTTCTTTTTCAAGAGATAAGTACAAATTTAAATAAACCACTCACCCTAACAAGTGAAAATCTTGCCAGTCCCTGCAAAGGAGGCGAATATTTCATTGATCACATTCTTATAAACAACGGTTTAAAAAAAAATTTCGTTCCCCAAAGTCTGAAAGTTCAAATAATAAAACAGGAAGATGAAAATCTAATCCTTTCTGGCCACTGCCCTGTTTCAATTAAATTGAACTTTTAAGAAGCCCCCTGCAAGCGTTTAATCGACAAAAACTCTAAATCAGGATTAGCGGCAATTGTCCGTTCCATCATAAAAGCAGATGAAGATAGAAAAACAGGATCTCCGTCAATATCTTCTGCTATTGAAGAACGTTGCATAGCAAAGAAATCCTCTAATTTTGTACGCTCTCCCCGAACCCAGCGAACTTCAGAAAAGCTCGTTCCCTCAAAAGTTACTTCAATTTTATATTCCGCTGCGAGACGTGCCTGCATAACATCTAACTGTAAAGTTCCCACCACACCGACCAAGGCTTGGGAACCGTCCATAGGTCTAAAAATTTGACTAACACCTTCCTCGCCAAGCTCTTTTAAACCTTGCCGCAACTTTTTAGCTTTCATCGCATCTACAATCCGAATGCGACGCAAAATTTCAGGAGCAAATGAAGGGACCCCTGTAAAATGCAACACTTCCCCTTCTGTCAGAGTATCTCCAATTCGAAGATTTCCCCTATTAGGAATACCAACGACATCTCCTGCATATCCCTCTTCAGCGATTTGACGATCTTTTGCAAAAAAGAATTGCGGAGCATTCAAGCCAAATTGTTTCCCTAAACGAACATGGGTTAATTTCATTCCGCGCTCTAAGCGTCCAGAGCAAATCCGCGCAAAGGCCATGCGATCCCGATGATTTGGATCCATGTTAGCCTGAATTCTAAAAACCAAAGCTGTTAATTTGTCTTCTTCAGCATTAACCTCTCGCTCAATAGCGTGCTGTGCCTTAGGGAAAGGTGCTTTTTCAGCAAGCCCCATAAGCAAATCTTCAATTCCAATATCTTTAATAGCGGATCCAAAGAAAACAGGAGATAAAGACCCCTCCAAGAAAGCTTTTGAATCAAAACTTGGCAAAATATCTGCGGCGACTTCGGCCTCTTCTAAGGCTACCTGCCTTCTTTTATCATCTTCTGGAATTTCTTTAGAAAGACGCCACTGTTTTGTGGAAATATCATAAATACCGCAAAAAGTTGCCCCGCGCCCAACAGGCCAAGTTACAGGACAAACATCTAAGGCTAACGCTGAGGAAATTTCCTCCAGCAAATCAAAGCAATCCTCTGATTCCCTATCCATCTTATTGATAAGCGTTAAAATTGGAATATCTCTTAAACGACAAATCTCAAAAAGCTTTCTTGTGCGCTCCTCAATACCTTTTGCCGCATCAATTACCATAATGGCACAATCAACGGCCGTCAAAGTTCGATAGGTGTCTTCTGAAAAATCCTCATGCCCCGGCGTATCCAGCAAATTAAAAACATAATCATGCCAAGAGAAAGTCATTGCAGAGGTCGCAACAGAAATCCCCCTTTGTTGTTCAATCGCCAACCAATCGGAACGGGTCCGACGGCGTTCCCCCTTTGCACGGACATGGCCAGCCATCTGAATAGCACCCGCCGCATGCAAAATGCGCTCAGTCAAAGTTGTTTTACCAGCATCAGGATGCGAAATAATGGCAAAAGTTCGGCGACGCCTAACTTCTTTTTCAATCGGAGACATTTTTACTTTTTCTTTTTGGATGTCCAACGACATAGTCCTACGCTTCCTGATAATGACAGGTATAAAAATCATTTAAAATAAAAAAGACCTGCCCGAAAACGAGGCAGGCCTTTTCCAAAAAACAAATCCAAAATTAACGGGAGTAGAACTCGACCACTAAATTTGGTTCCATTTGCACAGGGTATGGAATATCGGAAAATTCTGGAATACGTGTAAAAGTACCCTTTAATTTCTCAAGATCCGCATCGAAATAATCAGGAACATCACGTTCTGGAGTCTGTGTTGCTTCGATGACAACTGCAAGCGTACGTGACTTCTCACGGATCTCAATAACATCACCTTCACGCAATAAATAAGAAGGAATATTAACGCGTTTCCCATTAACCTGAACATGTCCATGATTAATAAGCTGGCGTGCGGCAAAAGGCGTAATCGCAAATTTCAAACGATAAACAGCTGCATCCAAACGACGCTCTAGCAAACCGACAAGGTTTTCAGAAGTATCCCCGCGACGACGGGCAGATTCTTCATAATAACGGCGGAATTGTTTCTCACCAATATTGCCGTAGTAACCTTTTAATTTCTGTTTTGCCATCAACTGAATGGAATAATCAGAAGGCTTTTGACGACGGCGCTGACCATGTTGACCTGGTGCGTATTCTCTGCGGTTAACAGGTGATTTTGCACGCCCCCAAAGATTAACCCCTAAACGGCGGTTAATTTTATACTTACTTGCTAAACGTTTTGACATAATGTCCCTATTCTTATTTTCGATGCTAAACATCATTTTATTGAACCGGTAGTCTTCATCATGTTTTCAGTCTAAAGCATGAATGAAGCAGAAAGCTTTTATCGTTAATATACACTTTCACTTTCCCAGCGATACATTAGCCCTTAACAGATCTGAACGTATTTCGTCAAGTTTCTCTTTGACTAAGAAAGATATTAGTCCATAATGTCCCTTCTGTTTATCGATTATTTTTCCTTCTCTCTTGATGATAATGGATTGTCTATATGACATCTGAATCTTATTTTTCTCATAAACTCAGAGACGCGATTATTTGCCTGTTACTTGGCACATTTGTCATTGGAACAGGCGAATTTACCATAATGGGACTTTTGCCCCATTTTGCAAAATCTCTGCATATCAATATTGCAGAGGCAAGTAATGCCATTGGAGCTTATGCTCTGGGTGTCGTTATTGGCGCACCTCTCTTCGCTATCATTGCGAATGGAATGAATAAGAGAAAAGTTTTACTTCTCCTCATGGCAATTTTTGCCGTTGGAAATACAGCAACAGTGCTTTCACCTAACCTGATCCTTGTTGAAGTTTCACGTTTTATAACAGGGCTTCCTCATGGTGCTTTTTTTGGAACTGCCGCCTTAGCTGCAGCTTCGCTTGCGCCACCTGAAAGACGTGGACGGACAATTGGTCTAGTTCTTTCCGGCATCATGCTCTCAACTATCGTTGGTGCGCCATTATGTACCTACGCATCGGATCAAATTAGCTGGCGATTTATTTATGGAACGATTGCCTGCTTAAGTGTCCTCTGCTTTATTCTCATGTTCTTTCTCTTTCCTTCCATTGAAGACAAGGACAAAGCAGATCTTCGGAAGGGTATTACCGATATTTTTCACCCTCAAGTCATCCTAACTCTCCTCACAGGGTGCATCGGTTTTGGAGGGCTTTTTGGCGTTTATACTTTCTTAACAGATGGCTTATCACGGACAACACATCTCCTTCCCTGGCAAGTAACAGCCTGCCAAGCATTATGGGGATTTGGCATGCTTTGCGGAAACAACCTTGGCGGCGCTATCAGTGATAGAAATATCAATTATGCTGTTATTGGCGGTCTTGTCTTAAGCCTTCCTCTCCTGCTTGGATATTCGCTTGCTTTACCCCACATCTATTTTATCATTCCAATCTGTCTCCTGCTACCTATCACCATCAACATGCTTGTCCCTGCCCTTCAGGCAAGACTAATGGATTGTGCTGGTGAAGCCCAAGTTTTGGCAGCTTCTCTTAACCATGCAGCTTTTAACCTTGCAAATGCTATCGGTTCAATGTTTGGCGCTTTCCTCATTGCAAAGCATTTTGGCCTGGGATCGCCAGGATGGGGGGGCGCAGTTCTCTCCATTGGCGGACTCATTTTTTATGGCTTAGCCTTAGTTCTTCTAAAACAAGGCAAACAACACTCTGCTTCTTAAAAAAAGGCCGCTATAAGCGGCCTTTTTATTACAAACAGCACAAAGCAATCTTACGGAACGTTGAGTTTCGAAAGACGGCGCACAACACGGTATAAACGAAAGCTAAACATCACAGAAGTTGCCGCCAAGGCTGCCGCCAAACCAATCCATAGCCCCGTAACACCATAAACAGAGTGAAAAGCTAAATAGCTTCCAAAACCCAATCCAACGAGAATATAGCTCACAAGACCAATAAGAAGAGGCCCAACAGCATCACCGCATCCTCTTAAAGCACCACCAGTTACCGTCTGAATTCCATCTACAATCTGAAAAATCCCTGCCCACATCAATAACTTTGTTGTTAAGTTTAATGTTTCTGTATCGGGAACTTTTCCCATAAAAAAACACTTAGCAATCTCATCTCCAAAAAATATCAAACAAATCCCTGTTGAGAACGTCCAGATTAAAACAAGCGCTAAGGCTGAAAAAATAGATTTTTTAACTTGTTTAGGGAGGCCCGCACCATTCCAATAAGCCACTCGAATATTCACAGCCTGCCCGATTGAGAGACAAACCATAAAAAGCAATGAAGATGTATTTAAGGCAACTTGGTGGGCTGCTAGGCTTTGCGTCCCTAATTGTCCTGCTCTTAATGTCGTAATTTGAAAAAGCAAAATTTCACAAGCAGCAGCGCACATCATTGGAATACCTAAGCGGCTCACCTCAAGAAATGTTTTTATTCTTAATGCGCCTAAAATCATAACATGGCGCAAGGAAGGTAAAGAAATCGCACACAAAACCAGTAAAAGAGAAATAGCTATCGCTGTAATGGAAGATGCCCAAGCGGATCCTAACAAACCAAGAGCTGGAAATCCCCATTTTCCATAAATGAGTGCATAATTAAATAAGCCATTAACAAATGCCATCAGAGGCATAATCCAAAGAAGAATTTTCTCTGAACCAAGAGCTGGAAAGGCAACTCGACAAACACCAATAAACGCTAAATCTGGCAGCAGTGACCACAATAAAATATGAATATATTGTGAACCATCAGAAATCACCTCAAGAGGTTCATTCATCCATGCAAACAAATGTCCTGAAAGAACAAGAAGAACGAAGGCTGGAACGAAAATCAAAACAGCAAGTAAAAAACCTGCTGAAACAATCTCTCTTCCCTTATGTTCAGACTCTTTTCCATGGTCTTTCTCTCCTCTTGACTGTGCGAGAAGAACCCCCATACCGCCTAAAATACATTGACAAGTAACCATTGTGGACATGAAGAAATTATTTGACAAACCACCAGTCGCAACAGCAGAAACGCCTAATCCTCCGAGCAAAATTGTATCTGTTGTTGACATTGCCATCTCAGAAAGTTGAGAAAGTGCTAAAGGCAAACTAATCATGAGCAACGTCAACAAATGCGACCGCATACTAAAACGTATGGATTGTTTCTCTAAAGATGTACTTTCCGTGTCCATGCCTCAACCTTCTTGAAAAATCAGATGACTTCTCTTCCATGATGTAATATTTTTGCAAATCATATCTTCTAATCTATTTCTGCCCTTAACCAAAGCCAAAAACTCAATTGACTATGACTGAACAAAAAGACCTAGAGCTATACGATCGCTCGCATCAAAAACTCCGAACATTTTCTCCGATAGATCCTTCTCATATCCGGATCTATTTTTGTGGTCCTACCGTTTACGATCAAGTCCATTTAGGCAACTTACGGGCTATGTTTTGTGCCGATCTTCTGGTGCGTACCCTACGAGCATACTATCCAAAAGTTACTTTTGTACGAAATATTACAGATATTGATGATAAAATTATTATTAGGGCTGCTGAAAATAAAGAGGATATTTCAGCGCTGACGCAGCGCATGAGCGAGCTTTTCCACCAAAACACGAGTGCCCTTGCGATTTTACCACCTGATATTGAACCACGCGCAACAGAACATCTCCCTGAAATGATTTCGATTATCCAAACGCTCTTGAAAAAAGGACATGCTTACCAAGCAGATAATCAAATCTTTTTTAATGTACAAACCTTCTCCACCTATGGCGCTCTCTCCGGGCGTACGTTAGAAAATGAGCTCTCAGGCGCAAGAATTGAAGTAAGCTCCTCTAAAAAAAAACCTCAAGATTTTATCCTTTGGAAACCCTCTTTAGAAAATGAACCTGGATGGGACAGTCCATTTGGACGCGGTAGACCTGGCTGGCATATTGAATGCTCTGCTATGTCACAAAAATATCTAGGAGATAATTTTGATATTCATGGCGGAGGAAGTGATCTTCTTTTTCCCCATCATGAAAATGAGCGTGCGCAGTCACTTTGCTGCTTTGACAACTCAAAATTTGCTCAATATTGGGTACATTCTGGCATGCTCACCATCAATGGCGAAAAAATGTCAAAATCCTTGGGAAATTTTTTTACTGTCCAAGATGCGCTGGAGCGAGCTCCAGGTGAAGCCTTACGGCTTTTATTTTTAATGACTCACTACCGCTCACCGCTTGATTTTACATGGGAAAAATTATCAGAAGCAAAAAAAATGATGGATCGCTTCTATCGTGCCCTTTCGCTTTATGAAATGGACTATAACACGAATAATGACGATATTCCGCCTATGATAGAAAGCTTAAGGAATGATCTAAATACAGCTGATCTTATTCGAAATCTTCATCTTTTAACGGATCAAATCCAACAGCAAGATAAGAATTCACTCTCAGCTGCAAAACGACTTTATAAAACCGGCCATTTTGTTGGACTTTTCCAAACATCTCCACAAGACTGGTTTCAATCTGGAGATGACGAAGAAAAAAAACGAATTGAAAGTCTAATTCAAAAAAGACAAAATGCAAAAAAAGTACGTGATTTTCGTACAGCCGATAAAATTCGTGATGATTTATTTTCCCAAGGCATTATCTTAGAAGATAAAGCTCAAGGTACGATTTGGCGTAAAGCATGACTGGACGTGGTACTAAAGGGGCGAATCTTGCTCCCACTTCTGAAAATGATCCTGTCATTATCCTTGTCCGCCCACAACTGGCTGACAATATCGGAACAACGGCTCGTGCAATGGCAAATGGTGGACTTTTCCATCTCCGATTAGTTTCACCAAGGGATGGATGGCCACAATCAAAAGCTTGGAGCTCTTCCTCTGGCGCTTACCGTATTTTAGAAGAAGCAACTGTTTTTAAAACTGTCGAAGAAGCAACTACGGATCTGCACCGCGTTTTTGCCACTTGCCCACGCCCTCGAGAAGCAACAATTAACCTTATGGGACCACAAATTGCAGGAAAAGAGTTAAGAAGACTCGCCTCACAGAATCAAAAAACTGGTATTCTTTTCGGATGTGAACGTGCGGGGCTCGATAAGGATGAATTAACCTGCGCAGATACGCTGGTTCGCTATCCTCTTAACCCTGATTTTATGTCCCTCAATCTAGCGCAAGCCGTTCTTATCATGGCTTATGAATGGTGGAATGCAGGGCATAAGCCCTTAGAATCAAGCTTGCAAACACCACACTCCCCCCCTGCCGAAAAGGGAGAAATTGATAATTTTCTTAATCGTCTTGTCGATCGCCTCGACCACTCTCCCTTTCTCCGAAATAAAAATAAACGAGACGGTATGGTAAGAAATATCCGTCAATATTTTCAACGAGGATCAATTACGGAACAAGAACTCCGTACTCTGCACGGTATTATCAGTGCTCTAGGAGAAGAAAAAGAAAGGCGTAAGCAAGAGAATTAAACTCCGCTTACACCTTTCTAAACATCGTTTTATTCAACAACAGCTTTTAAAAAATTTACCTCGGAACCACCACCCTTGGCTAAGGACTTTAACTTCTCATTAAAGATTTTGCCATGCTCTTGCGAAATATGCGTTTTAAAAGCAGCCTCATCTTCATAAGTCTCGTGAATATGAAAAACTTGGGGGCTTTCAACAAGACGGTACGGTAGAAAACGAACGCACCCAGCTTCAGCACGAACCTTAACAGCCAACTCTTTTAAAAGCTTTGCTATTTCTTCTTCTTTTCCCGGCAAAGCCGTAATCACAGCATAAAGAGATTTCTGGGTCATAACATCCTCCTTATTATTTTTATGTCGCATTAAAAAACGACTCTTACGGCGCCAGCTTCAACGATTGGCCTTCGGATTCTGTGCCATAGGGCTGAGAGGCATGTGCTTTAGAAGCCGCTCCTTAATTTATACGCCTCTTCAAAAAAGAATTCCAAGCATTATCACCTTCTTTTAAATTAAATCTTTTCTTTAGGTAAAACTTGCTTAGTCAGTAACAGGAGTCACAAAAAACAGTTCAGATTTTCCACCTTTAACAAGCGGTTTAATTGCTTCATTAAATTTACGGCCATGTTCTGTCGCAATATGCGCCTGAAAAGCGGCCTCATCATAATAAGTTTCATCTATATGAAAAACATTTGGATCATCAGCCAGCCTGAAAACCATAAAACTAACACAGCCCCTTTCTGCACGAATCTCTTTAGCCAAATCGGATAAAAGTTTAGCAACCTCATCCGCATGGCCTGGAAGAGCTGTAATCTGGGCGTACAAAGATTTTGAAGTTGGAACAGTTGTTAGCTGCTCTTCTCTCTGCGCAACTGGTCCTGCTTCTGCTTCTACAAACAAAGCAGACGTTGACGTCGCCAGAAAAAGCGCAGAAAAAGCGAACCTTATTATTTTTTTCATAAACTAAACACTTCCTCGAGCAGACTTTAGACGAGCAAGAACTTTTTCCCGTCCAATTAAGGGCAGTAAAAGGCGCATCTCAGGGCCAGAATCCTCATCTGTTAAAGCTAAGCGTAAAGGATGAAAAAGAGCTTTTCCTTTTTGACCTGTTCTTTCTTTAAGCGCATTGGTCCAAGCTTTCCAAGTTTCTTCTGTCCATGGCGCCTCCGGCAGTAAAGCAATAGCGGCATCAAAGAAAGCCTCTTGCCCATCTTGTGCTTCAATCGCAAGTTCTCCTTGAACCACATTTACCCAATGCGGAATTTCTGTCCCGAGCTCAATATTACCACGAATGGCATTCCAAAAATTCTCTGAAGCGCCCTCTGGCAAGAGTTTCTTAGCTTCTGAATATGATTTTTCGTGCCAAGCTTTGCGATTAAGAGATAACAACTGTGTCATCTCGAAACGTGGAGAGGCTTTCGAAATAGCTGACAGGTCGAAGATCTTTATATTTTCTTCATTAGTTCTTAATACAGCATCTTGAGAACTACCTAATGTCGCTAAAAAAGAAACAATTACCTCAGGCAAAAAGCCATCTTTTCTCAGGCCTGCGAGACTTGCATCGGCACCTCGTCGTTTGGAAAATTTTTTACCTTCTCCATCAAGCAATAAAGGAAAGTGCGCAAACGTAAATCTATCGACTTTAGCCCCTAAAGCTTCGGCCAAATCAATCTGAATACCTGTATTCCCAACATGATCCTGCCCACGGATAATATGCGTTACACCTAGCTCAATATCATCCACAATAGATGCGAGTGAATAAAGGACTTCTCCATCCTCACGCACAACAACAGGGTCTGAAACAGTTCTCAAAGGCACATGGCACTTACCCATGACCAAATCATCCCATTTGCAAACCCTATCAGATAACTTAAAGCGCCAATAAGGTTTTTTCCCGTTTTCTTCTGCCTTTTTACGCTGCTCAGCTGTCAAAGAAAGCATTGCTCGATCATAAACAGGGGGGAGATTTGCCTTTAACTTTTGCTCACGTTTAAAACGTAACTCCTCCTCTCCCTCAAAGCATGGATAAAGACGCCCCGTCTCCTTAAGCTTTTCAATCGCAAGTTGATAACGATCTTTACGATCTGACTGGCGAGCCTCCTCATCCCAATCAATGCCGAGCCATTTTAAATCATGACGAATAGACTGCTCATATTCATCTTTATTGCGTTCTGCATCTGTGTCATCGACACGCAAAAGAAGCGTTGCATTGTGATGACGTGCAAACAAATAATTTGCCACAGCCAAACGCGCATTTCCAACATGTAACCGCCCTGTCGGAGAAGGAGCAAAACGTAATTTCATAATCCAACCATCAAATTATTATCATCATTTTCAAAAACTTCATGCTCATGATCGTCTTCATGCTCGCAAACATGTTCATGACCGCAATCACATCCATCAAAGTCCACTATATTGCTTTTATGGCGAGGATCTAATACACGCCAATTCCGCTCTTGATCCTGTGACTTAGCTTTTACAAACTGCTTAATATCCTCTTCGGAAGTCCAAACGAGCGCATCTCCCTTAAAGACCTCTGTATCTTCGCCAAACAGCTTCCAGCTTTCCAACACAGGCTTTCCAACAGCATCTGCAATACGGCAACGCTCCACGCTATCGCAAACATAAGCCCTTGCAAAAGCCAAGGCGTCTGTATCTGTTTTAAACCCACCAACAGCCTCAGGCTCATTTCCTGATCCTGACAAATCCTTTAAATAAACAACCAACTGAGATTTTTCAGTACCTTTTGCTCGAGCCGAAGCCATCACGAATCCCTTTATTTATTCTCACATTTTAAAACGGTGCTTTTACCAGCTTACCTTAATAAAAACTCTCTTCCAATTTTTACTTTTTTAACCCCATCATATTCAACGATATCAGCTGTCGCATAAGTCTCTGACCACGTTGATGGCAAAAAAGACCCTGTTCCAATAGCATCTAGCGGCGCTTTAGCATCTCGCATAACCATGCATTTTCGCGCATTAAACCCAGAAGACCCTAGAATTTTTACTTTTTGCAAGCCTACCTGATCTAAACTTTCTCTCATCTTCCAAATAGCTGCGGCAGAAACCCCTGTCCCAACGAGATACTGTAATTCTCTCTCAGAGCAGTAACGCCGAATAATCTGCGGTATATGTCGATCGATCACAGCATACGAAGATTGCGGATCTAAGCCCTCTAAAAAACGCCCGCCATGTGTGTCCAAACGTACCCAGAAACGTCCCTGTTCTACCATCTCAGGGAAATACTGAGCTACCTCTATTGCGTCCGTGATCTCTTTTCCAAAATAATCAACAAGACACACCAAATTCTCATCTGGATAAGTCTCATGAAACATTTTTGCAGCTTCTAAAGTAGAACCTGCGTATCCGATCAGGGCATGAGGCATCGTGCCCACGCCCTTTTCACACCCAAAAAAAGGTGCTGTAATATTATTTGCACTCCCGATGAAGCCTTTTGCACCGATTTGTTTAGCTGCCAGACTTCCAACGGAAGCCGCATAAGCCATAATCTCCTGCATTTCACTTCCAGCACAATGGCGAGCATCCATTGCCAAAAAAGGCGTGAGTAACAATTCACTTGCCAACTGAAAAGCGTTATAAGCAGCAACGCATGCTGCCCCTATTTTCTGCAAAAGCAACGTTTCTAACGGAGCTAAAAAATGCAGTGGTCCAACAAGATAAAATAGAGGATCTCCCCCGCCAACCCATTCGCCTTCAGGGACAAATGCCTCTATTTTATAAGAAAATCCTTGAACTTCGGAAACGTTTTTCAGCCATTCCAATGCTAAAGAACAAGCTGACAAACTTGGACGCCTTAAAAAAAACGCATAAGTAACTTGAACATCTCCATAATTCTGAACAATTTCAGAGGTTCGATTAAAATAACTATCTGTCCAAGCAGAAATTTCTTCTTTTGAAGTAACCTTACGCACGGAAGGCGAATTTTTGATGGCTCTCTCACGAATCAATAATTCTTTTTCAGATAATACGGAGATCAATTTATTCTTCGTCACAGTAAACCTTAGGACTTTAATTTGCTCAAACGTCAAAAATATCTTTGAACAGAATTTTATTTTACACTTCTTCTTTAAACATATTCTTTTTTTATACAGAAAAAGATGATTAAATATGTATTTTTTAAGAAGCTCAACTATATTCTCTCTATTCTATCGTCTCTTAACGAAAATATTCTATGTTTCTTTTTAACTTTTCCCGTCCTCGCGTTTTTTCTCTCATCGGGATTTCTTTAATTAGTGGCGCAAGTCTTACGCTTAATCCTTTAAATAAAGCGGCACATGCGCAAGCTGTGGAGTTTGGGAAACCCTTTACCGATACAGATTCAGAACCAGCTGATACACTCAAGAAAAATGATAAAGGCGAGCATATCCACGCTTATGGTCACCACCCACCACCAAGAGGATATATCGTAGCTCCAGTGCAGGAAGACTTTAAATACGGCCCTGATCCAGAACATCATGTACAACATGATACCTTAACAGGTACAAATTTAGACCGTTTTGGAACAGACTATCAGAACAGTAGCCCTATGGGACAAGGAACTCTTGGAGACTCCACTGGTAATGGGTGGGTTGCGCCTAGGACAAACGGCTGGGATAACGGCTAACTCTTAACTTCAGCTCTTTTTTCATATTTTTTTCGGGGAGATGGCCACTCGCTAATAAGCACCGCCAAAACGATAAGTGCGCCTCCAACAAACGCTGAAAACGGTAATCTATCTCCAGCCAAACGCCCAAAAAAGGCTCCCCATACTGGCTCTCCTGCATAAATAACAGCAGCTCGAGACGCCGAAATTGTTTTCTGAGCCCATGTCATTCCGAGTTGAATACCAACACTGGCTCCCCCTAGAAACAAAACAGGCCAAATCCATCCCAAAGAAACAGCTGGAAAAGCTTCTCCCATAGGCGGCATCGCTGCAATTCCCCACCCACCACAAACAAGAAGTTGTATAATGGCGAAATTGACAATAGAAACACCTTTGCTAAATTTACTGATAAGCACAATCTCAAAAGCAATTGCGACAGCCGATAAAAGCGTCAGAATATCCCCAATCCCTAAAGAAAACTTCGCCCCTGTGGGCATTGAAATAATAACAAGTCCAGCAAAAGCGAATAGAACACCTAATAAAGAGAAAATGCCAATAGGTTTTCTAAAAACGATCCACTGAAAAAGAGGGACTAGAGGAACATATAAAGCCGTCAAAAAAGCAGATTGACTAACAGTAATTGTTTCGAGACCGACAGTTTGCAAAGCCTGCCCCAGAAAAGCCATACTCCCTGTAATAAATCCCGCAACAAGGTCTTTTCTCGTTATTTGCAATACAGAACGAAAAAAAATGAAGGCAGTTAAAATACCGCCAAGTAAAAATCGGGCTGCAACAAAAAACATTGCTGGACAATGCTCTAACCCAACTTGCATAACACAATAAGAAGAGCCCCAAATCATTGTGATAAAGAGCAAGCTTATTTCTTGCAAAGATAAACCGCTTATTTTTGCCACAAAAACGCCCTACACTTAACGCCAAAAATTAATAGTTAAATTAATCCTGTTTTTTTTAACACAAAGCGTGGCTTAGATGTCAAAGTAACCAACTCCTCTGCCGTCGTAGGATGTAGTGCAAGCGTTGCGTCCAGTTCTGCCTTTGTCATTTTATTCGCTACACATACTGCCATCATTTGAATAATCTCAGCAGCATCTTTTCCAATCATGCTCGCTCCTAAAACACAGTCTGTTTTTACACTCACAATAATTTTAATGAAGATTTTCTCTCTTTCTTTCAGCTGTCCTTTTTCCAGAGAAGCAAACAGTGGTGTAAACTGACTCGTGAAAATATGAAGATCTTCCTGCTCCGCAGCCTCTTCTTCAGAAAGTCCAACGCAAGAAATATTTGCTGAGAAAAAAACCGCTTTTGGAACAATACTAAAGTTCCAATGACGTTGTTTTTTAGCTGTATCCGGAAAGAGTTTTTCTGCTAAAGACTGCCCTTGGGCCAAAGCAAACGGCGTCAGATTAACTTTATCTAAAACATCCCCAATTGCATAAACGCCTTCTTGAGTCGTTGTATATTCCTCTTCGCCTTCTCTAAGATGATAACCATCTATGGAACGCTGAATCTCTGTTTTTTCTAAGCCTAAATGATCTAAATTTGGACGTCTGCCAGTCGCAAAAAGAACTGCATCTGTTTCAATTTCCAAATTCCCATCACAAATCAAACGAAAGCCTTCTTCTGTCTTTTGAAGAATTTTTGGGGAATGACCTGCATGAACGTTAATATCAAAAAGAGGGATACGTTTTGCAACTTCTTGACGAATTTCCTCATCAAAACCACGAAGAGGCAAATCTTGCCGATAAATCAAATCTACCTTTGAACCATACCCTGCAATAATCCCTGCAAATTCGAGACCAATATAGCCTCCTCCCACAACAGCTAAGCGCTTAGGCAGGCACTCCAAAGCAAACATATCATCTGAAATCAATCCAAGCTCTGCACCTTCAATTTTAGGACGCATCGCTTCGCCGCCGACCGCAATCACAATTATGGGCGCTGTCAAAGACATTTTTTCTGCATTGGGGGATAAAGGAGAGGGAGAAACGTCAATAATTTTCTTATCCACAAAAGAAGCATGACCTTCAATCAAAGTAACGCCTGCTTTTTCTAGATTGGTCGCATAAATTTTTTCTAACCGAGAAATTTCAGCGTTTCTTAAGGCTTGGAAATGCCCAAAATCCAACCCTTCACTCTTAAAATTCCAACCGTAGACTTTAGCAGATTCAAGAAAATGAGGAAAAGCGGCCCCATAAACCATGAGCTTCTTAGGGACACACCCTATGTTAACACAAGTGCCTCCCCAATGTCTTTCTTCAAGGATTGCAACCTTTGCTCCCCGTTGGGCGGCAATCCTTGCAAAGCGAACGCCACCAGACCCTCCACCGATCACAATACAATCAAAATTTTTCATGGTTCCCCCATCCTTAAAGGAAATTAGCGTTCGGCAAACGCCTTTTCGACGACATAAGCCCCCTGGTGGTTATTATTGCCCTCGTCGAATCCTCTTTCAATTAAGAGATTTTCTGTATCAGCTAACATTTCAGGAGATCCGCAAATCATGGCTCTATCATGTTTAGGATCAAGAGGATCTAGTTCTAAATCTTTCCATAAACGACCATTTTTAATTAAAGTCGTAATACGTTCTTGATTGTGAAATTCTTCACGGGTAACCGAAGGGTAATAACGAAGTTTTTGCGCAACTTCTTCTCCCAGAAATTCATGCTTAGGCAATGTTTCTTCAATAAAATGACGATAAGCTAATTCATCTTTTTCACGTACCGTATGCGTTAAAATAATATTTTCATAACGTGCATAAGCTTCAGGATCTTTAATCAAGCTCATAAAAGGTGCTAGTCCCGTCCCAGTTGAGAAAAAATAAAGATTACGTCCTGGACGCAAATTATCCAATAAAAGAGTCCCGACTGGCTTACGACCAATCAAAACAGTATCTCCTTCCTTCACGTGACGCAGCCGAGATGTTAAAGGGCCCTCCGGAACTGCAATCGACAGGAACTCCATAAAATCTTCATAATTCGCTGATACAATGGAATACGCACGTAGCAAAGGCTTCCCTTCAACCTCCAAGCCAATCATCGTAAATTGACCATTTTTAAAACGAAGTCCTGGATCACGGGTTGTAATGAAACTAAAAAGACGCTTCGTCCAATGATGAACTTTTAAAACTTTAGCTGGATAAAGATGGGCATACTCTTTAGAAGGTTCTGCCAGATGCCATTGATTTTCAATCGCATTCCCTTCATTTGAAAGTGAAACCAACCCCGTTAGTGCCTTCTCTTCAGAAGGTGTCGGCGCGGCATGTTCTGGAAAAGGTGTAAAATTCATCGAAAACTCCAGCAGATTTATTTAAAATAATTATCTCAAAATACGAAGAACTTACGAGAAAGAAAGAAAATCTTCTACCCTCACATCTTCTATTTCCTCTAATAATCCTTAATTCTCATTGCGTCTCTATAAAGAATAGATCACTATAGCTTATGAATACAAAAAATCCTCTTTCTAATGAAAACGAGAACATCTTCGATGTTTCTGCAAATACATCCCTAGATTTTGCACAATCTGTCTTAGAAAAAGCAAAAACATACGGAGAAACAACTTTCAGCGAAAAGGATTCTTTGTCTTTTATTGAGTCTTCAGAGAAAAATCTTCTCATTGAGATTCTAAAACATAGAGCTGAAGAAAATGTACCTGATGATCAACAATGCGCCTCTATGGTTCAAGAGACACTCCTTCATCTCCGACAGAAAAAATGGGCAGAAAAACTCTTCCATGAATGTCAATCAAATGGACATCTTTGGATCAGTTTTCAAAATACAACCAAGGCGGCAAAATCCATTTCCCGTTTAAATATTTCTGATGCTGAACTTCGCCATACATTATTTGATATGATGGCAAAAAATTGGAAGAAAATGGGTCTCTCTCCCCTTCAAATTTTGCAAGACACAACAGAAGAATTACAAGAAAAGGGTATTTTTCTCTCTCCGATCCAAATTGAAATGCTTGCACTTTCTATCGGGGAAGCGCTCGGAGAAAAAAATACAAATTTTGCAAAATCTCTAGCAAAACAAGAAGAAAAACGACTTAAAAACCAACAGCAAATTAAAGAACGTGCTGAAATAAACCGTCTGCGTGAATTAGAAAAAATTCAAAAATGGGAAGAAAGTCTTGTTCCATTCGAAGACTTGCCTAAAATCCTTCATTGTAGCAGACGTGAAGCTCTCCGTTGGATTGCTGAAAAACGCCTTGTTCCGACAAAAAGAGAAGAAAAAAATGGCATCGAGATTTATCTTTTTGATCCAAAACTTCTTTCTCGTCTCAAAAAATCTGTCTTTGAATGGCGGCGTGACGAATCTCCACAATATAAAAAGCCTCATGAGCTTCCAATTGTTCCCCGCGGAAGCCGTGAAGGCAATGCTGCAATTGCCAAAGTCGCTGCTTTAGACAAGTTCGCTGCACACTTCAAAACAGCTCGTGCAATGAAGCGGCATATTACAATTATTACCGGGCCAACAAATTCTGGAAAATCATACGCAGCCCTAAAAGCACTAACAAAGGCAGAAAGTGGTATGGCTTTAGCGCCTTTACGCCTGCTTGCGCATGAGTTTTATGATTCCCTCCTTTCCCAAGGCATAAAAACTTCCCTGACAACAGGAGAAGAACGACTCATCGATTCAAACGCCCGTCATTTAGCCGCAACCGTAGAAATGTGCCCCCTTCATCACCCTGTCGATGTTGCCGTCATTGATGAAGCGCAAATGCTCACAGATCCTGATAGAGGCGCAGCTTGGACGGCAGCGATCATGGGTACACCTGCAAGAGAAATTTTCGTTCTTGGCGCTCCAGACTGTATTCCTATGGTAAAGCGTATTGCTGAACTTTGCGGAGATGAAGTCTCCGAAATGCACCTAAAACGTAAAAGTCCTCTAGAAACAGGTCCTGTGCTCTCTTTAGACAAGCTTCGTAAAGGAGATGCCCTTATTGCATTTTCGCGCAGAGAAGTTCTAGATCTCCGTGCGGAACTTATGTCTCTTGGACGTAAGGTTGCAGTTATTTATGGGGCTCTGAGTCCTGAGGTTCGTTGCGCAGAAGCTGCGCGCTTCAACGCAGGGAAAGCCGACATTCTAATTGCAACAGATGCAATTGGCATGGGACTCAATCTCTCCATCCGCCGTGTTATTTTTAGTGCGCTCCAAAAATTTGATGGACGTGATGTTCGTCCTCTCAATAATCAAGAAATCAAGCAAATCGGCGGAAGAGCCGGACGTTTTGGAAGGCATGAAAAAGGACTGGTGTGCGTTTTAGAGGGCGCTGGAAGCCCTTCAAGGATACATGCAGCTCTTCTTGCGCCACCAGATCCTATCAAAGACACCCGCCCACAAGTTCAGCCAGATTCTGATATCATTCACATGGTTGCAAGAGAAGTTGGCACAGACAGCCTCTATGGGACATTAAGTCGACTTCAACGTGCGGTCTTACAGCCTAATGATCCAAATTACAGGTTGGCGAATATGGATCAGGCGCTGGAAATTGCGGCTGCGCTTGAAGGCGTTGAAAATCTTGACTTGAATACACGTTGGACTTACGCCATGTGTCCTATTCAAATTCAAGATAAAGGGATTACTCGCCTTGTCGAATGGGCCTCATACCATTCTCGCCGTGAACAAATCACACCACCTGGAACTGGTCGCCTGCCTAATCCACTTCAAACATCACGAGAAGAACTTGAACAAGCAGAAAAACGCCATAGAAGACTGGTCAGCTGGCGCTGGTTAGCCATGCGTTTTCCTGAAATCTACGCCGACCTTCCACAAGCAGAAAAAAATGCAAAAATGCTTAATGATTGGATTGAACAGGTCTTACGCACCCAAAGCCAAATGCGAGGTAAAAATAAGCATCACTCGCATAAACAGGCCTCTCACAAAAAACATCATACAAAACGCAAAAACGAGCATAGCCAGAAATCAGCCTCATCCCGTTCAAAGCAAAAAAACAGCTTAAAAAAACACCCGAAAAGATGAAGACTTTTTTGCAATGAAAAAGAAATGTATATTCTGAACTATAATGAAGTAATCGTCTTCTTTTTGATTTTTTGAGGTTTTTATGTCTTTTTCTCTTCTGCGCTTTAAGAAAGCCACTTTCTTGACTTCCAGTGCTTTAATCGCTTCTTTTGCTCTTTTTTCACTGCCAGCTCAGAGCTTTGCTGCCGATGCAAGCCTTGCAGATGTTCCTCATGCCTCAGACATTCAACCCGAAATTGCAAAAAAAATACCGACAGATGATGCTCTAAAGAGTGCCTTAGAAAGTGCTATATCTCAAGTTAAAGAGGGACAAAAATCCCTAAAGACATCTGCAAATGCCCATAAAAAAGGCCAAGCAAGCGCAGATGAAATTTCAACGCATAAAGAAGCCCTAAGTGACAACCTCTCCGCACTTGATGAACAAATCAAGCAAATCCAAGCCGCTCCGAAATCAAAAATACATGATAAATGGCTTGTATCTGCAAACGCTGTAAGAAATGCGGCGCAAAAAATGCTCGATAATGCGCAATAAAACCAAGGATAATACTCAATGACTTTTAACTTACGCTTTCTTAAAACTGGCGCACTCTTTTCTTCAATCGCAAGTTTATCCTTACTTTCAGGGTGCTATACACCTGTTGAAGATCTCAAACCAACAACATTTGGACAGGATCAATTGAACCGTTCTTCTGAGGGACGTTTAGTGACTATTCTTTCACTAATGGCTTCCCGTGCCCGTGTCACGAACACAAACAAAGATGCTGATGGCTTAATTGGAATTTTTGAATCTCCCCAACTCCACCCACAGTCTCTCGTCATTTCTTATCAAGATCCTAACAATCCTCAAATTCAAAGTGCGATTGAAATTGCGAAACCTTGCGAATTTAAAACAGGTACAGCTTATGCTGTGCTGATTGATGGGCAAACAAAAATTCAACCCAATAACTTTGACGAATGCCTCAGAATTGCGAACGAGAAAAAACATAAAGGCGGTAAAGCAGCAACAAGACTAGCGGAACAAGATGCTGCCGTACCACCTGCATCCCCTCCGCCGGCAGCATCTTCTGCTCAATATGCACCCCAACAGGCCGGATCAGCAGCTCCTGCCTCTTCGAACTGGCAAAATAATGTGACATCATCTCCTGTCCAACAAGCGATGCGCTTACAAAGCCAGCAAAATTGGCCAAAACCACAAACTTATGCCAACGACTAAGACAGCAGGATAACCCAATCATGAAAATCTTTTCTAAATTTTGCTTAGGAAGCGTTACAATCGCCCTTTCATTTTCTCTCTTATCCTCGACAGCTTATGCTCGACATAAAGTCGGCCATCATGTACGTCATCTTGCCAATGAGACACAACAGATACAAGGACAAGGCTCTCTGGACGGCATGATGGAACTACAACGTCAGAATGATGCCATTCGCAATTCTATCACGCCACCAGCATGGGAAGCTGATTTAGAGCGTAAAAATATGGCACTTGAAAGTGATCGTCTTGCCCTTAACCAGCAAAAAGCTGTTTTAGATAAACAAAAAGCAGATATTGCCTTTGAGAATCAGCAAACGCAAAACAGCAAAACAACGACAGATTCTGTTGCTGGCTCCTTTAATAAAGGCAGAAGCCGAATGGATATTTACTCTACAAATGGTGGTTCCGTTCTTCCTATTCTTCCTCAGAGTTCCGCAAACTAATACATCCGTTATATTTATAAAAAGGGGCTTTTTTGCCCCTTTTTTTTCGCCATCTCTTCTTTATTAAGAAATAATCTCCAAGCCACCCATATAAGGCAGAAGCGCTTTCGGCACACGAATATGCCCCTCTTCTGTCTGATAATTTTCCATAACAGCAACAAGGGTACGCCCGACAGCAAGGCCTGATCCATTCAATGTATGGACGAACTTTAAGCCTTCTTGAGAGCGGTAACGCGCATTCATTCGTCTCGCCTGAAACTCTTTTGTATTGGAACAAGAAGAAATTTCACGCCACGCTTTCGCTCCTGGGAGCCAAACCTCTAAATCCCATGTCTTAGTAGATCCAAAGCCTGTATCCCCTGCACACAACAACATACGACGATATGGCAATTCCAATAGCTCCAAAACAGTTTCAGAAGCTCTGGTCAAACGCTCATGCTCAGCATCGCTCTCTTCAGGTTTTGTAACAGCGACAAGTTCACATTTTACAAATTGGTGCTGACGAATCATCCCACGAACATCTCGCCCAGCAGCTCCAGCCTCAGAGCGGAAGCAAGCTGTTAAAGCCGTCATTCGCAAAGGGAGTTTTTCTTCTGGAATAATTTCTTCTGCCTGCATCGCTGTTAAAGAGACTTCACCTGTTGGAATTAACCATCTTCCATCGGTTGTTTGAAAAGATTCCTCCGCAAATTTTGGTAACTTATCTGTGCCATACATCGCCTCCTCATTAACGAGAATAGGCACGCTTGTTTCTTCAAAGCCAAATTTTTGGGTGTGCAAATCCAACATAAATTGTCCCAATGCACGTTCTAAACGCGCTAAACCACCACGAAGGATTGTAAATCGGGCACCTGAAATTTTTGTTGCCGTTGGAAAATCCATCTGCCCCAATTTTTCTCCTAGATCAAAATGCTGCCTAGGCTCAAAAGAAAAATCTGGTTTTTTCCCCCATTCGTGGACAATTTGGTTTTCTTCTTCCCCTTTTCCTTCTGGCACTTCTTCTGAGAGCAAATTAGGAATAGTTTCTAAAATAGCTTGCAGTTTAGAAGCTTCTTCTTTGGCTTTTTCCTCCGAGAGTTCTAATGATTTTTTAAGCTGAAGAACTTCAGCTTCTAAATGATCACTGGGCTGTTTCTGACGCTTGCACAACCCAATTTCTTTGGAAATACTCTTCCTCTTGGACTGGAATTCCTGCGTTTCAGCCGTCAATTTTCGCCATTCTGAATCAATTTCTAAAATTTCTTCAGATATCGGTGCAATGCCACGCCGAGAAAGCTGACGATCAAATTCCTCCGGATTTTCACGAATGAAACGAATATCATGCATATTATAAACCTATCTCTATCTTAATTTAATCTCAATTTTCTGTATCTGTTTGAACTTCTTCGTCTTCGTGCTTTTTCTTTCTCAGCATAATTTTAGAAGCAATAATTGAAACTTCATATAAACCAAGCAAAGGAATGGCCAACCCTATCATTGTAATCGCATCTGGAGGGGCTAAGACTGCCGCCAGTGCAAATGCGGCAACATAGGCATAACGCCGCCAAGAAATCAATTGCTGTACTGTGACAAGACCTGCCCTTACCATCAGAGTCAAACCAACAGGCAACTCAAAACAACAGCCAAAAGCAAAAATCAGTTTCATAACCAATGAAAGATATTCAGAGATTTTGGCCTCGAGCTTAATGCCAACCCCTGTATCTGCGCCTTGTTGAAAAGAGAGGAAAAAGCGCCATGCATAAGGGATAATCCCATAATATGCCAAAGCCCCACCCAAAATAAAAAGGATAGGCGTTACAATTAAAAAAGGGAAAAACGCCCTTTTTTCACTTTTATACAAACCTGGCGCAATAAACATCCACATCTGAATGGCTAAAAAAGGAAATGAAAGAAACAGCGCACCGAACATCGCAACACGAATATAGGTGAAAAACCCTTCTGTTAAATCCGTTGAAATCAGATGCGGATCAGCCACCCCCTGCTCCCTCATGACCTGCATAAGAGGCTCAGCCAAAAACTTATAAATCTCAGCAGAAAAATGGTAGCAAAGGCCAAACGAAATTAAAAATACGGCCAAGGACCAAATAATACGGCGACGCAATTCCCTCAAATGTTCCATCAAGGGCATCGTTCCGGTAGGGTCTTTCTCCACTTTTTGTTTTTTTCCTAATGACATAGATTTTAAAATTTACCCATCGCTATTTACTCTCTTGCACCTATTTCGGCGGCGACAACAGCACGCCTTCCATCATGTAAAGCGACCATAGGTGGAATAACAGATGGCCTAAGCCATTCCTTTTGTTCCTCAGCCAAACGCAACGCAATACGTGGGGGCAGTAAGGAAGGTACTTTCTCTAACAAAACGATATTTTCTGGCTCTTCCCACATTTCACGACGTCGCTCTGGAACTTTTTCCTCTACCAAAGCGAGGTCTTTTTGATTCGTTGGCACTTTTTCTTCAAAACGATCATTCTGATAGTCTGGAGAAAAACTACTCCTAATCTGATGATCTGAGTCAACTGTGTCTGTGATACGCTTTTCAATGTCCAATTTTGGCAATTCTAAATGCTTATCTAAGTCTTTAGAAAGCTCATGAACATCCACTTCCCGAGCCAATTCTGCGACATGCATTTTAAATTCTGCTGCCATTTTTTGCGCCATATTAAAGGCTTGAGAAATCGCCTTAATCACTTTTGGAATATCTTGTGGACCAACAAGCACCAAAGTCACTATCGCAATAACTAACATTTCAGCCCAGCTAAGACCGAACATATCTATCTTCCTATCAACAAAAAATTTAACAGATAACCACTAAGGCTCTAGCCGACAGGATTACAAGGAATATTAAAAGATTTTATAGAAGCACAAAAAGCCTTTGCTTCATCTGATGATGAAAAACCTCCCGTTCTAAGACGGTATAAAGAGCCGTGCTTTGTTTGCACCTCTATGACAACAGGATTGTGAGACTGAAAATCTTCTGCATCCTTATTTAAGAAATCTTGCCATTTTGAAAGGGCTTCATCCTCTGTTTTATAAGCTGCAATTTGAATTTCATAATGTCCTGCATTTACCTGCTGAGAGAGAACTTTAGAAGAATCAGCGATAGACTGTTTTTTATGGGATTTATTTTCAGAAGAGAGGCTGGACATTCTTGCATCTAAATCAAAGCTGCTATCCCCTGCTGTTTCTTCAGGTACAATGGCTTCAGGTTTGACATCCTCTTTAGCTTTTTCTTTCACACCCCCATCAGAGAGTGACGATTTTGAATGGGATTTTGCTTTTTCTCGTGCAGAAAGCTTCTCTTCTTTTTTTGCCTTCGCTTCTTCCGCTACCTTTTCTTCTCTTTCTTTCTGAAGTTGTGCCTGTTTTTCCTCTTCGAGACGATGACGCTCAAAGGCCTCGTGCTGTTCTTCCAAAAGATGACGATCTGGCGTCTCTGGTGGCGGTGCTAAACGTACATTTTTCTCCTGATCTTCTTCCTCCATACTGCCAAAATCATCAATCTGTAACCCACCAGGATCTTCTGGCCGTTCACGCTCCGGTCCAGAAGGAGGCGCAATAACCGGAATCAAATCTTTATGAGACGTATTTACAAAGCGCCAAACCGTAAAACCCAGTACAATTAAAGCCAGAAGAATAAACCCAACACCAAGAAGACGCCAAAGCCCTCCTGAATTTGAAAAACCCATTTTTCCCAGAAAACCTGAACGCCCTTCCGTGCCGCTCAAAGGCGCACGAGGATAGGCATCATAATCTGTCTCATAACCATGAGGCGGATAATCTTCCTGATCAAAATTATGGTCATTCATCAGCGCATTTCCTCACGGGCATCCACCCCTATTACAGACAAAGCTGCTTTAATCGTTTCTGCAATTGTTTTCACCAAGGCTAAACGAGCAAAAGTTGCTCCTTTATCTTCTTGAATAAAACGTAATTCCAGCTGATCGTTACCTTTATTCCAAAGAGCATGAAAATCACTTGCTAACTGCATGCAGTAAGTTGCAATGCGATGTGGCTCACGATGTTGGGCGGAAGCCTCAACCACCTTTGGAAATTCTGCCACTCTACGAATGATCCCAAGCTCTTCCTGTGAAGTCAAAGAAGATAAATCAACATCTGCCAAAGAAACCGTTTCTGCTTCTTTAAACTTCTCCTGCGCCATTCTTAAAACAGAACAGCATCTTGCATGCGCATATTGCACATAAAAAACAGGATTGTCTCTGCTTTGTGCAACTGCCAAATCAAGATCAAAATCCATCTGCGCATCTGCTTTTCGGGTAAGGATGGTAAAGCGCACAGCGTCCTTATCCACCTCACCCAACAAGTCCCTAACCGTCACAAATGTGCCCGCACGTTTCGACATTTTAAAAGGTTCACCATCTTTTAAAATACGCACAATCTGGCAAAGCAATACTTCAAACGCAACAGGCTTGTCTGTAAAAGCTTTCACTCCAGATTTTAAACGGGAAACATAGCCTCCATGATCTGCGCCCCAAACGTCAATCATCATATCTGCACGAGAGGCCTTATCTGCATGGTAGCCTAAGTCATTTGCAAAATAAGTATTTGTACCATCGCTTTTCTTGAGCGCCCTATCAACATCATCTCCGAAATCTGTTGAACGGAAAAGCCTTTGTGGACGCTCTTCCCAATCATCTGGAAGTTTCCCTTTTGGTGGCGGAAGCGTTCCTTCATAAACAAGGCCTTTAGCTTCGAGAGAAGCAATTGTTTTATCAACTTTTCCTTCTTCAAAAATGGCAGCTTCACTCGTGAAAATTTCGTGATGAATGCCCAGCGCTTCTAGATCATTTTTAATATCGTCCATCATCATGGCAACCGCTTTTTTGCGGATCATGGCAATGGTTTCCTTTGATGGGGTCAAGAGACCGTCTTTAATCAGACTCTCTCCGAATTCTTCTTTCAAGGCCTCGCCAACAGGTTTGAGATATTCTCCCTGATATTGCAGACCACCAGGAGCATGCTGTGTAAATTCTTCAGCAGGAACAGCCTTGCCAATGGCCTCAAGATAGCGCCAATAAGAGGCCCAAGCCAAAGCCTTTACCTGATTTCCAGCATCATTAATGTAATATTCCCGTGTGACATCATAACCTGCACGCTCGAAAACGCCTGCCAAAGCATCTCCAACAACAGAGCCACGACAATGCCCAACATGCAAAGGACCTGTTGGATTTGCAGAAACATACTCGATATTTACTTTTTTGCCAGCACCTAACGTGGATCTTCCCCATTGTTCAGAACCCAAAGAAAGCACGGCTGGAATCACTTGGCGTAGAATATCTGGATCAAGGGTAAAATTGATAAAGCCCGGCCCTGCGACCTCAATTTTCGTGAAAGCCTTATGGTCTCGCAGCGCTTCAACAATTTTAGACGCCAAAACTTTAGGGGCTGTTTTTAGAGGCCGTGCGGCAATCATTGCCGCATTTGTTGACAAATCTCCATGCGCAGCATCTCTGGAAAGGGTTAATTCAACACGGGAAAGAATTTCCTCTGGCAACGCTAACTTTTCAGCCAAAACATCGCAAATGACTTTCTTTGCAGCCCCCAATAAGTCGCCATTTTTCGTAATGTCCAAAGCTGGAGTTGTCTTTACCTCTTGAATCATTCCGTTTTCCTATTTTACCCAATCTGTTTTAGCTAGATTTTTATTTTATAAAGTAATTCTTTTTTAGCGGAAACTTTCGTCCTATTCTATATAACTTAGACATAATATCATTTTTACGGCGTATATTTCTCATGACACATGATTTTTTAATTTCTTCTGGTGCAAAAAAACGCATTTCTGAAATCCTATCCGATGAAAAAACGGTTGAAGGACAGAAATCAGGGGTGCGTATTCTCGTTGATGCAGGTGGATGCAACGGCTATCAATATAAATTTTCGATTGATAAAGCCAATCCCGAAGAAGATATTATTTTTGAAGAAGACGGGGCTATTGTCCTCATTGATAAACTAAGTCTCGACCTTATCAAAGGAAGCGAACTTCAGTACGAAGATGAACTCATGGGAGCACATTTTAAAATTAAAAATCCAAATGCGGCTTCCTGCTGCGGTTGTGGCAATAGCTTTTCCCTCCCTGAAGATGAGGATGACTAACCCCTTCTCCATAATCGGCTTTTAAATCTCTCAAACGTATCAACGGCAGAACATGTCCTCTTTTTCACTCGCTTCTTGGAATATCAATTCAATCCGTGCCCGCTCGCATCTTGTGCTGGATTGGCTCAAAAGACATCCTGAATGTTTGGCTGTGGGATTACAGGAAATCAAATGCGAAAATGAGCAATTTCCAGATTGTTTTGAAAAAGAGGGCTTTTACACTGCTATCTTAGGGCAAAAAGCCTATAACGGCGTTGTGATTATCAGCCGTTCTCCTCTTAAAAATCTTAAAAAAGGTCTAGACGGACAAGATGAATCTGGCGCACGCTACCTCGAAGGGGAACTTGAAACGCCTTTAGGAGAGATCACTCTCGGAAACCTTTACTTGCCAAATGGCAATAGTAATGGGGACATAGGCCTTCAGCAAAAATTTGATTTTTTTGAGGCTCTTAGATTAAGAGGCAAAGAACTCATTAAAAAAGAAAAACAATTCATTTTTTTAGGGGATTTTAATGTCTGCCCCTCAGAAAAAGATTACGCAAAAGGTACTTTATCCCAAACAGATGCCCTGCTTCACCCAAAATCTTTGGCAGGCTTTAGAAGCCTTGAATGGCTTGGCCTTACAGATGCTCTCAGAGCCTTACATCCGAATGACATTGAATATAGTTTTTTTGATTACCAAGGGGGCGCTTTCCAAAAAGGTAACGGTTTGAGAATTGATCACGCCCTGCTGACACCAAAACTAGCAGAGGATTTAGAAAAAGCTTGGATTGATATTGAGGAGCGTAGCAAAGAAAAACCTTCTGACCACGCTCCCCTTGTTATTGAATTTCCTTCAGTTATGAAATGATCATTTACAATTTTAAGCGCTTACTTTCTTAATTTTTCTACAAATGTAGAAAAATAAGGTACGGCTTTTTCTACAGCATCAAATGCCTCTCGCAATGGACGCAAAGAATTAACCCACTGACGATTTTCTAAATCTTTTGCAATTTCTTCTCTATCAAAAATAACGGAAAAAAGAAAATTTTGTGTTCAGGGAAGAAACGAAAACCAAGCTCTTCTACCTGATTAAATTCTTCTGTTTCCATCCATTCTTCTAATTTTACTTTCCAATTTGTTGAATCATCTTCTGGGACAAAATCAAAACTAATTCCAAACTCACCTTCATTGCCTGTATAACGTGTCAAAGGGAAATAAACTCCACCCTCTTTCCAGTCAGCTGATCTTTGTTCCAAATCATCAAAATAGAATTCAGCGATAGGTTCCCCATCATGATCCAACCAAACTCTGGGACAAAAACGCTCCTCCGACCAATAATCATCATCGTAAGCCTCATATTCAAACTTACCTGCGTCCCAATCATTTTTTGAGCGCAACCAACTCCGCCCCTCTGAACATAAAGCTCGCCAAAGTTTCTCCCAAATTTTTTCTACTTGAATGGCAGAACCATCCAATGTAGATAAATTTTTCATCATAATTTCATTAAGACTGACATTGTTCTGACATTGTTCTGACATTGTTCTGACATTGTAAACTACTCCCCAAATTTAAAAATAAAAACTTACCGAAACTTAACAATATGATCGGTAAAATCATAAACAGAAACAGAGGAAAAATGACGATCTCCAACTTTTCTGAGAACATCTGCGACGTCTAACCAAGTAATCCAAATATGCGAAACTTTTGATGTTGATTTCCGAGGACTCAAAAGAACCAACTGAGATTCTCTCCTATCTTCCTTTAAATCCTTAGAATAACGTCCTAATTGATCCTCTTCCTCACCTTCAGCCGCACTGGCAACGTTAGCTTTAACTTTAGCCTCAACGACAATTTTCAACCCATCACCAACAATTTCTAGATCAGTGCGATTTTTTCGCTCAGAAGACACCTCTCTATTCACTCTCAAACGAGAAACTTCATTCAATGAAAGAAGAGAGAGATGCATTGCTCCTTTATCTCTTAACATCTCTAAAAATAGAGCTAGATAGTCGGGGCCAGACACTATAGGATCTAACAAAAGGGCTAAAGTTGCCACAGTTGGGACTTCCTTGGTTCCAAGAATTTGCGTCCAAGCTGAACCATGCCTAACAAAAACGGGAACATCAACTTTTTCCAACTTCTGAAAAAGATCATTTAAATCTTTAGCCCTTAAAAGCTCTCTTTTTTTAGAAAAAAGTTTCCGTCGCTGCTTTAGAAATTCATCCACTAAAGGCTTTGCTTTAACGCAGTATTTTTCTAGCTCATACGGATCAGGTAGACGTTTTTACTACTCGTCATTAGTCCTCCATTCAAAATGAATAAAAATCAAAAAGGCAAGAAAATCCTCACCTCGAATTGAGGTTAGTCCTTTTTCTGAAAATCGCAAAACAGACCTTAAAATTACCTAGAAAACTACGGAGTCAAAGGACTTAAAATATTTTTGTTTTTAGATTTTCTTAGCCAATTTTTCTCTTGCTAGCCGATCAATATATTCTTTTTCTTCTTCAGTGATTGAACCATCTTTTAAAGCTCTAGGAGCATCTAATAAGGCCGCTTTCGCATGAGAGCGATCAAAAATCGGAAACATTCTTTTTTGTGGCAAAGCAAAGGCACTATCTGGAAGCGCATCTCTTTCTGCTTTTGTTAATTTTGTCATTTTCTATTTTCCCCATCTAAACAAAAAAGCCTCTCTGGTTTCAGAGAGGCTTTTCTTTATTTTTATTTCTTTTCAACAGAAACAGAAGGTTTTGGCGGAAGGTTCAATTTTAAATGAAGTTCTTTCCAACGTTCTTCTGTGATTTCCGCAGGAGCTTCCATCATCAAATCCTCCCCTTTCTGATTTAGAGGGAAGAGTGTGACTTCACGGATATTTGGCTCGTCCGCTAGGAGCATTACCATACGGTCAACACCAGGGGCTGCGCCACCATGTGGAGGAGCGCCAAATTTAAACGCATTATACAATCCACCAAAGCGTTTTTCGACCTCTTCCGCTGGATAACCTGCAATTTCAAAGGCTTTAATCATAACTTCTGGCTGATGGTTACGGATAGCGCCTGAGGAAAGTTCAACACCGTTACAAACAATATCATATTGCCATGCTTTAATTTCCAAAGGATCTTTGTTTAAAAGCGAATCCATTCCGCCTTGAGGCATTGAGAATGGATTATGGGAGAAATCAATTTGCCCTGTTTCCTCATCTCTTTCATACATTGGGAAATCAACCACCCAGCAAAAGCGGTAAGCATTCTTTTCGACCAAATCCAATGCTTCCCCAACCTGCATTCTCGCAACCGTTGCAAAACGATTAAGCTCTTCTGGTTTTCCTGAGGATGCTAAGAAGAAGACGGCGTCGCCCTCTTTTACACCTGAAATCGCTTTAATTTTTTCCAGACGTTCTGGCTCAAGATTTTTAGCAATAGGCCCTTTTGCACCCTCTTCGGCAAAAATCACATAACCCAAACCTCCCATGCCTTCTTCCCGTGCCCATTTATTGAGCTTATCAAAGAAAGCACGTCCTTTTTCCGCGGCACCCGGTGCTGGAATGGCAACAACACGCCCGCCATCTGCGGCAATTTTAGCAAACAGGCCAAAGGAAGAGTTTTCAAAAGCTTCTGTTACATCTGAAAGAATTAAGGGGTTTCGTAAATCTGGTTTATCGCATCCGTATTTTGCCATTGATTCTGCATAAGGAATACGCTCAAAAGGTGCTTCGTCCACCTTCCAATCCGAAGGCACGAACTCTTTAAAAACACCAGAAAGAACCCGTTCAAGAACCGCAAAAACATCCTCTTGTGTGACAAAAGCCATTTCCATATCCATCTGATAAAACTCACCTGGACTACGGTCTGCACGCGATGCCTCATCTCGAAAACATGGGGCGATTTGGAAATATTTTTCAAATCCGCCCACCATTGCAAGCTGCTTAAACTGCTGAGGCGCTTGTGGAAGCGCATAAAATTTTCCTGGATGCAAACGGGCTGGCACTAAGAAATCTCTTGCGCCTTCTGGAGAGGAAGCTGTTAAAATAGGCGTTTGCAATTCCAAAAAGCCTTCTGCCTCCATATGACGGCGCAGACTGGAAATCACTTTACTTCTTAAAAGAATATTGTTGCGCATTTGTGGACGGCGCAAATCCAAAAAGCGGTATTTTAAGCGTAAATCCTCTGGATATTTTTCATTGCTGTGAACTTGAAATGGTAGGAGATCCGCCGCAGAAATAACAGTCAGTTTTTCCGCAGTAACTTCAATTTCGCCTGTAGGAATTTTTGTATTTTGCTGACCTTCACCACGGAGAATCACTTTTCCGTCAATTGTAATCACACTTTCAATACGGAGCTTTTCAAGTGCTTCCGTCAAAGGGCTTCCCGCAGGGACAACAATTTGTGTCACACCATGCGCATCACGCAAATCTAGAAACAGCACCCCTCCATGATCCCGTTTGCTTTGTAGCCAACCTGAGAGGCGTACATCCTTTCCAGCATCTGCTGCTCTAAGGGCTTCACAATGATGTGTCCGATACGAATTCATTTTCAAATTATCTCTTTACTAAATCAAAATTCTACTGTGCTAATCTAAACTCTAAAAAGCGAATGAAAATCTCCATTCTCATTCGCTTTAAACATGTTCCCTAAATATTCAAAGACGACTTAAAAGATCGAATCGTCAAATCCGCCGAAATCATCTCCACCACCCCAATCACCGCCTCCGCCAGAATCATCTCCACCAAAATCAGAATCTGCAAAGCCTGAATTGTCTTCTGTTCCTGTTCCAGCAAAGGGATCGGACGATGGATCATAGCCAGCATCTGCTCCGCCACCAGCTGCGCCTGCGCCAAAACCAGAACCGCCATCTGCGAAACCACCCGAAGCGCCTGCTTCATGATGGCCAGAGAAAAGCCCCTCTAGGGCATGCGCTGCTAGCATACCACCCGCAACACCTGTTGCCGTCTGCAAAGCAGATCCTAAAAAACCTTTGCCTGAAGATTGAAAAGCCCCCATTGGCGGCTGTCCATATTGTGGCTGTTGGGCGTAACCCTGCTGCCCATAACCAGGAGGTTGGCGCATCCCCCTTGCTGTTGGCGGTGGTGGATAGCCTTGTGCTGGATTTCCTTTTCCGCCACCAAATAAATTAGAGAAAAATCCGCCTCCGCCCTGCTGTTGCTGACGGGCTTGATTTAATGCGGCTTGTGCCTGCTGCAACTGTGATTCTAAAGATTGAATACGAGCCTGCGCATTTCTCAAAGCGGCCTCCTGCACCACAGCGAGCTGCGTTACACGATATCTTGCCTCAGGATAGCGCTGAAATTGCTGTCCAATATAACGATCGGCCTCTGGATCAATCGGCGGAAGTGCCTGTTGAACACCTTGTCCACCGCCCACTCTTGCGAGGAACTGACCGATAATGTTTTGCTCTTCATTATTCATTTAGATTAACCTTCTAGATATGGCCGTCTTCGAATTATATCATTTAAAAGAAAGTTAAGAAATGTTAAAAACTTTTCATTCCTTATTCTACTCTAATTTAAATCGCTGAAAGCGTTCTTTTTCCTATGTCCGCTCCAAAATCAAACCTGTCTCGTCCGCCTAGTTTTCAAGAACTAACCTTACGCCTTCAAACTTTCTGGGCAGAAAAAGGATGTGTGCTTCTCCAGCCTTATGACATGGAAGTCGGCGCAGGCACACTTTCACCGCATACAGCGCTTAGAGCGCTCGGCGATACCCCTTGGAAGGCAGCTTATGTACAATCCTGCCGACGTCCTGCCGATGGTCGCTATGGTGAAAATCCAAACCGTCTCCAGCATTATTACCAATTTCAGGTTCTCTTAAAGCCAAGCCCTGAAGATAGCCAAGCGCTCTTGCTCGAAAGCTATCGTGCTATCGGAATTGATACAGACAAGCATGATATCCGCTTTGTCGAAGATGATTGGGAAAATCCCAGCATCGGTGCTTGGGGACTTGGCTGGGAGGTGTGGTGCGATGGCATGGAAGTCACGCAATTTACCTACTTCCAACAGGTTGGCGGCATTGCTGTGACGAAGCCATCAACAGAACTTACTTATGGCTTAGAGCGTCTTGCGATGTACGTTCAAGGTGTTGAAAATGTTTACGACCTTGATTTTAACGGAAAAGGCGTCAAATACGGCGACATTTTTAAGCGTGCCGAACAAGACTATTCCAAATATAATTTTGAGCATTCAAATCCGGCTGTTCTTCAAAAATGGTTTGAGGAAAACGAGGCAGAATCAACACGGCTTTCTCAACTTGGATTGGCACAACCTGCCTATGATTACTGCTTAAAAGCGTCTCACATTTTTAATCTTTTAGATGCTCGTGGCGTCATTTCTCCAACACAGAGAGCTGCCTATATCGGGCGTATTAGAACTTTGGCAAAAGCAGCCTGCGAAGCGTGGCTCGAGATGGAGGCATCCAAAAATGGCTGAATTTTTTTTAGAACTTATCAGTGAACAAATTCCTTCCCGTTTTCAGCAATTTGGAGCCGAGACACTCGCTAAGGAATTAGAGAAACGTCTCTCTGCGCTACATCCAAAAGTCAAAACTTTGATTTCTGACCCGAGACGCATTGGTTGCATCTTGGACATTAATTCAGAGATTTCTGCCAAAACAACCCTTATTAAAGGGCCAAAGCTAACAGCGCCTGAAAAAGCCATTGCTGGCTTTGCTCGAAAATATGGCGTTTCACCCAAGGCCTTAAAGCAGGAAAACGGTGCGTTCTTTTTTGAAGAAAATCTGCCCGCCCGATCCGCCCAAGAAATTCTAAAAGAAGAAATTCCTTCTCTACTTTGGAACTTTCCATGGCCTAAAGCGATGCGTTGGGGAGCAGGATCACGTTTTGCATGGGTGCGTCCTCTTCATAAAATTGTTTGCCTTTTAGAAAATCAGCTTATCTCCTTTTCCCTAGAACGTGATGGCGATCACGCCCATAGTCTAAAATCTGGAGATGTCAGCGAAGACGGACCTTTTGGCTATCAAGAAGCATTCAAGGTAACTTCCGCCCAAACATGGGAAAATAGGTTGCGTTCCAAAGGACTTATCCCCTTTCACAAGGAACGTCTGGAGAAAATTAAAACCTCTTTAGAAGAAATTTCTCAGGCCAAGAATCTTACCGTTATCCTTAACGACCGGCTGTTAAATGAAGTCACAGGGCTTTGTGAAATCCCAACCGCCTATCTTGGTCAAATTGAAGCCTCCCATATGGCGCTCCCGCATGAAGTTCGGGATGATCTTATGGAAGAGCATCAGCGCTATTTCCCTCTTTCTCAAAATGGAAAAGAAGCGCCTTTTTTTGCCTTCGTTGCTAACCATCCTTTCGATGATAATGAACTTGTTTCCCATGGAAATGAAAGAGTTCTAAGAGCCCGTCTAGAAGATGGTCGGCATTTTTGGACTCAAGACCAAAAGAAACCTCTTGAAAGCCGTGTGGATGATCTTGAAAAAATGACTTTTCAAGAAGGATTAGGCTCTCAGAAAAATCGTGCCCTGCGCCTTGAAAAACTTTCTGAAAAAATTGCAAAAACACTAGGATATGATGCTAACCTCCAAAAAATGGCAGGACGTGCTGGTTTATTGCTAAAAGCAGACCTTGTGACCGAAATGGTTGGAGAACTTCCTTCCCTGCAAGGTATCATCGGCGGCTATTACGCAGAGCATGATAAAGAAACGCCTAAAATTGTTGAGGCCATCAAGCAGCAATATCTGCCAAGAGGAAATTCTGGTGAAGTGCCTGAAAATCCTGTATCAATTTCAGCTGCGCTTGCAGACCGTATTGATACACTGGTTAAATTTTTCTCTATTGGTTTAACCCCAACTGGCTCTGGTGATCCCTTTGGATTACGCCGTGTTGCACTTGGAATTTTTAGAATCCTTCAACATAACCACATTAAAGCAGACCTCGGAGAACTCTTAGCACTTGCCTCTGATGGTACATTACCTGAAAATTTAGAGGATTTCTTAATAGATCGTTTACGAGTGCAGTTACGTCAAGAAAATATAGAAGCTGGCATTGCCGAGGCCATTTTAAATTTAGACAATACAACGTCTGAAAACGCAAAAATCTTCAAAAAATTAGACGGAAAAATCATTTCTGAAATTTTTAAAAGAGCTTCTCTCCTTCAAGCCGCTGAAGAGAATATTTCTGGCTGGCCAGATCTCCTGAATGCTTACCGCAGAGCAAGCAGTATTTTACAAGCAGAAATAAAAAAAGGATGGAAACAACAGGGAAGAATTGAAAGCAATCTTCTAACATCGAAAGAAGAAACTGCCTTTTTCAAAGAGCTAAAAGAAGCTCGTCCCGTAATTTTGGAAAAACTCCAAGAGCGTGATTTTCAGAAAGCGATTGAAATTTTTGCTCAATTATATCGTGCTGTTGATGCCTTTTTTGAAAATGTTCTCGTCAATGATCCTGACGAGCATATTCGTCATAACCGTTTAATGCTCATTTCAAATTTCTGTAATCTTTGTAATCGAGTTGCCGATTTCTCAAAAATTGAGAAAAAAGGGTAATTATTCCTTTTTCTAAACAAGAAAAAAAGCCTTTTACGTTTCAGTAGAAGGCTTTTTCTTTTAGTTTCTAAAGATTACAATGTTCTGCCGTAATCATACTCTGCCAAAACTTCTCCTGTTTTCCATAAAAATTCTGGTGCATCCAAAGGATCAAAATGAAGCTCAATCAAGCTTAATTTTTTGCCTGATTTAACGCTTTCAAAAGCTTGTTCCAACTCAGAAAAATTATGAACAGAGAAATTATTCACATCTTTCTTTGGAGCGAAAACAGAAAGCAGTTTGGAATAATCCCACTCTGCAATGTCATTATATTCCGAATTTTTTCCATGAATGGCACGCTCGACTGTATAGCCCTTATTATTCACAACAAAAATAATCGGCAGATCCTGACGTGCCATCGTTGAGATTTCCTGCGCCGTTAATTGCAAAGCGCCTTCTCCCGTTAGAAGAATAACCCGACGCTCTTCTCCCAAAGCTTTTTGAGCTAATGCCCCTCCGAAAACGGCAGGCGTTGCCCATCCGATAGCGCCCCAATTATTCTGCGTCTCATATTTAATACCATCTGGTAAGTCAAAACGGTTGAAGGAAATGGAAGACGTTCCCGTCTCAACAAAAAGCAAATCTTTTCAGAAACAAAAGACTGCATCTTGTATAAAAAAGCTTCAAATCCCCATTTTTGATCTACTCGTTGCCCTTCTTCTTCAACTTGGGGCAACGCACGTCCAGAATGTGGCTTAGCCTTTGCCTTAACGCCATCTAACACATCTTTTAAACGTGCACCCGTCAAGCTCTTTCCTAGACCTCGCCCAGCAACAGCGAAGCCTGTTGTTGCGCCATAAGGTGTTAATTCAATACGAATATCGGCTGACACATCATTGCTAAACAAGCCACTGGTAAGATCAGACAAAGCAATGCCAATTGCAATGATGCAATCTGAATGTGCGATCTCATGATAAAGCGTTAAAGGAATGGATCCTTTCCCTGCATATTGTCCAGCAAAAAGTGGATTTTTCCTCGGTAAAAGCGTTTTTGAATCCGCCGTTAAGCAATAAGGAATATTGAGTTTTTGACATAAAGACAAAACTTCTCCTTGCAAACCATAACGCCCAATCAAGGAACCCATTGCGATGAAGGGCCTCTCAGAAGCATTGAGTTTTTCAACGAGAAACGCTGTAATGACACGCAACGTTTCAGGATCACTCGGTGGAAAAATGAGATCCAAAGGTTGCTGTGATTCTGGGATTAAAACCTGTGTAACATCGCTTGGAAGCTGTAAATAGCCAGGCTTCTTTTCTCTCAAGATTCCTTCAATAAGGCGATCGATTTCTTGGCCTGCTTTACCCTCCGGTGTTAACCGTGCCTGATAAGCCGTAAACGGGCGATGCGCAGCCATCACATTGTCATAATCACCATTTAAAAGTGTGTGATGCAATGGAAAACGGTTTTTAACCGCATTTAAAGAGGGTAAACCTGAAATAGAAAGAATAGGTACATTTTCACAAAATGACCCTGCAAGTGGTTGAAGCGCAGAAAGGTCGCCAACCCCATAAGTTGTCAAAACAGCGGCAAAACCGCTTATCCGAGCATCCCCATCCGCAGCATAAGCCGCATTTAGCTCATTACAACACCCAACCCATTCAATACGACCGTCTTCAATCAAAAGTTCCAAAAAATTTAAATTAAAATCACCAGGAACACCGTAAATTCTTCGTAAACCTGCCTCATAAAGACGGTTAATAAGATACTTACCAATAGAGATCATTTTTTACCCCTTCTTATTTTAGAAAATCTTATCCTAAAAACCGTATATTTTTAAAAATTAAACATAACATAACAGATAACGAACATAGACAATGATCACTAAATTTCTTCTTGAAAACGGTTACGCCAGGCACAGAGTAAAATACCAAATCCCACCATCATCGTAAGTGTCGCTGAGCCTCCATAAGAAATGAGTGGTAAAGGCACCCCCCCAACAGGGATAGCGCCCATCACCATTGACAGATTAACCGCACAATACAGAAAGAAATCCATCGAAATCCCTAAACAGAGCAAACGGGAAAAAGTATTTTTACATAAAATTCCCATGACCATTCCCATGATTGTCAACATAGCAAGCAAAACAATAATGCTTATGGCACCAACAAACCCCCACTCTTCGCCAATAATCGTAAAAATAAAATCTGTTTGCTTCTCTGGCAAAAAATTCAATTGCCCTTGTGTTCCGTGCAAATAGCCTTTCCCCCATATCCCCCCAGATCCTAGAGCGATCCTTGACTGTAAAATATTATAGCCAGCACCGAGCCTATCATGCTCAGGATGCAAAAAAGTATCAATTCGAGCTTTTTGATAATCATATAAATGATTGTAAAGAATCTTTCCTAAAAGAGGAAAAAAAGCCGCTGCAACACCGATTATCCAAAGTGGAAAACCAGAACAAAAAAAGAGAGAACCTCCAATAACCCCAATGATAACAGCGGTTCCTAGATTTGGTTCTTTTAAAACCAAAATAACAGGCAATAAAACCATCAATACGGGAACAACCCATTTCAAAGGAGTTTTCAAATTTTTTACAGAAGGATGTGCAAAAAAGGCCGCCAAGCCCAAGACCAAAGCAATTTTAGCGATTTCGGAAGGCTGAAATTGAAACCCTAATAGATTAATCCATCTTTCAGCGCCTTTCCCAATATGCCCCATCGCTAAGACCATTCCCAAAAGAAGGATGGAGGAGGCATAAACTATGCCTGCCATATGATAAACAAGACGTATCGGAGAAAGGGCTATGGCAGTCATCAGAAACAAACCAAACCCAAAACGCAACGCCTGTGGTTCAGCAAAAGGATACGCTGCACCGCCTGCGACAGAAAAAAGCGCAACATAGCCAGCTAAAGCGAGAAGTACTACAAGCGTTATATACACCCAATTCACACCAAGCAGATGCTGAAAAAAATTAATCTCAGAACCAGTGCGCCATAATCTTTTTGAATGCTGCTTCGGCACACGTGAAAATTTCACTGAGATAACCTCCTAATTCTAATGAATCTAAAATACTTAAGATCTTATGCCACAATAAACATAACCTGAGTGCTAAGCCACATTATTTGTAAGCACAGTATCGTTGACGGCAGGATCCATTTCCAAAATTTCTTCCATTATTTTTCCTGCGAGAGGCGCCGCTTGAGACGCACTCGCATTGCCATGTTCAATCACTAAGGAAAGTGCATATCGTGGACGGTCGAAAGGAGCGTAAGCAATAAAAAGGGCATGCGGCCGGTACTTCCAAGGCAAATCCATTGAATTAAATTTTCCAGATTCGCGCATTGCCCTAGAAACTCTCCTAACCTGAGAAGTTCCTGTCTTTCCTGCCATTTGAATGTGCTGAAAATGTAATTTTGCCCGTGGTGCCGTGCCATTATAAGCGTTGACAACATCCCACATTCCCTGCCTAACAATCTCTAAATAGGCGGGATCAAAAGGCAAACTTTCAAAACAGGCACTCCCCGTACATCTGAGTTGATCTTGAACCAAGTAAGGCGAAATTTTAACACCTGTTGCTAAAGAGGCTGCATATCCTGCCAGCCCTAAAGGAGTCGTCTGGACATAGCCCTGCCCAATCCCAGCGTTAATTGTATCACCAACACGCCAACGATGATTATGCTTTAGAGCCCACTCTGCATTAGGTACAATTCCAGTTCCTGCATGTGCCAATTCAATCGTCGGAGGCCGGCACAGTCCCAAAGCTTCTGAGGCTTTATGAATTTCTTCCATCCCACATCGACGGGCAGCCTGATAAAAAAAGACGTCGCAGGAATGTTTTAAGGCCTGCCTCACATTTAAAGCACCATGTCCAGATTTCAGCCAGCAATGGAAACGACCACCACCAATATCTAAATATCCAGGACACTCAATCCGTTCTTTTGGTGAAATGGCTTTAGATTGCAAAGCGGCCAATGCAACTGCCGGCTTAAAAGTAGAGCCAGGAGGATAAAATCCAGAAATAGCTTTATTATTTAAAGGCGTTGCGGGATCTTCCAGCCAAGCATTCCATTGTTTAAAAGAAATACCATCTTCAAAAGCACTGGGGTCAAAAGAAGGGCTGCTCACCATGGCGCAAACAGCGCCTGTTTGGCAATTTAGCAAAACAGCACTGGCAACCTTATCTTCGATATTCCTTTTGAGAACTTCCTGATAACGAAGATTCAATGTTAAACGCAGATTATTGCCAGGCAGGGGGCTTGTACTGCTGATTTCTCGAATAAAATCACGCCGAGCATCCACCTCATTTTCGAGATTTCCAGGTGTACCTCGTAATAAATCCTCTTCTTTCTCTTCTAAACCGCCTCTGCCTATTTTTATTCCTGGCAAGGCATAAACATTATTACGGCGAACATCATTTTCATTCGGAACCGCAACATATCCCGTGATATGCGCTGTTAACTCTCCAAAAGGATAAATTCGGTCAAATCCCTCATCCAAAGAAAGACCCGCAATCGGAGGAAGCTCCTGATTGATTCGAATGATTTCCTCTTCCGTTAAAGAATCTTTCAAGGTGAAAGGAATATTTTTACCGCCACGCCTGCGTTCCTGTACAACCCTGCGATAATCTTTTTTATCCATTGCGATGAGATTCTCAAATCTCGCTATAGAATCATCTACGTCTATTCTTCCATCAGAAGACATAACGGCACGCACAACGAGTTTATTTGTTGCTAGCAAATGCTTTCCAGAAGCATCGTAAACCAACCCTCTTGGTGGAACGATATAACGTCTCAAAAGACGGTTGCGTAGGGCTTGCTCCGAAAATTCTTCACTGTCTGTGACCTGAATTTTATAAAGCTTAGTGGATAATGTTGCAAAAACCCCCATCTGGGCAAACAATAACAATGTTGCCCTTCTGCCGAAAATCTTACCTGCAACAGCCTCTCGCTGATATTCCGTTGTCACCTCTTTCGATTTTAAATATCTCTTTACAAAGCCCAAACTGAAGGAGCGGTGTGAAATTTTAAAACGGGAACGGCGGCGGCGTGACATAAGGTGGAAATACCCGAAAAACAGAGCAAAAACAAAAAGCTAAACAGCTCTCCTGATTGTCATTCTATGAATACTTTTTTTGTCTCCCAAAAGAAAACAAAATCCCCTGCCAAAATAAATAAATCAGCGGATAAATTCCGATACTTAAAAGCCATAAAAATAAAACAGGATAAAGAGATAAATATGAAAAATCTTGAAGTGTGCATAACCCCCAAAGAGAAAGCGCTGCAACAGCAAATAAAATACTAAATAAAAACCAGGAAAATAACACACCGCTTTCGTACAAACGACGCCTTAAAATCCGAATGAGTTCTCCCTCCACAACCATCCAAAAAACAATAAATCCCGGCGGTGTCGAAACAAAAAATTCACAACACAGCCCTGCGATAAAAATATTCCCAGCGCCCATCCAAGCAGGAGCATAGAGCGTATAAAACCAAACTGTTTCCAATAAAATTGCAATCTGAAGCTCAGGACGCCCTAAAATACGAAAAGGAACAGAAAGCAAAAGGGCAAGCACCGTCAGAAACAAAATAGGAAAGATAAAACGGGCGATGAGCTTAACAGCACCAGCGCTCTCTAACTCTTTTTCATTCTGGAAGATCATGGCATTACTTCTTGCTTGCGTGTGGCATGACTTTTAACATCCACACTCGGTGCTGCCTTCAAAAGTGGCGCATAATCCACAACTTTTACAAGAGACAAATGACTCAAATCTGCAAATGGCAAAACAATCGGATGCCCTTCCCCTTGGTAATGCACACGCCCAATCGGAATACCCGAAATTGTCCCATCTTTTAAAAGTGTTTCTACAATTTCCCCTTCAACAGGAGCTGCTCCTTGAACATAATAAGCCAGCTCCAGTCCTTTTTCCTCTCCCTTCCCACTCAAAATAGCGTGAGAACCACTCTCTTTTCCAACAACAGGCACATGGCTGGCTTCATCGTCTATCAGTAAGATACGCAAAGCATCTTTCGAAACTTCCGTAACACGCCCAACAAGTGCGCGAGAGTCCATTGCAACGCTTCCAACTGTAGGCGCTTTGGAAACTCCATCCCATCCCATCAATACAGCATGACGATAAGGCCCACGCTCTTCTCCAAAAACATGCCCCGTCACATATCCAAAGCCAGGAATCTCACTCCAATGAAGTAACTTTTTTAAATGCTCATTTTCACTTTTTAGTTGAAATGAGTTTTCCTGTTCCGCCTTTAAATTCTGGTTTTCTAAGCGCAACCGTTCATTTTCATTGACTAAAAAGAGAGAAAAAGAAAATCGACGCTGCAAATTATCAAAAAAATATTGAGGGAAGAGAGCTCGCTCGTAGAAAAAGGCCAAGCGAGATTTTTCTAAAATTCGCATATTTTCAAAAGGCTCTGGAAAAGCGCTTGCCAAAAAAACTAAGAAAATTGCGCCTAAGACAGCCCCTGTTCGTATGACACTCGCCAGAAACTCTCGCCTCTTAACCGATAGCATCTTAAACTTCCAAGCCTATAACAGTTTCAAAAATCAATACACTGTACTTAATATATGCTGTAAATTATGCATTTCTTCTAAAGCACGCCCAGTACCAAAAGCAACGCAAGAAAGTGGATTTTCAGCAACAATAACGGGCAACCCTGTAGCTTCTCGCAAAACCTCATCTAAACGATGAAGAAGTGCTCCTCCACCAGAAAGAACAATGCCTCGCTCAATAATGTCTGCCGAAAGCTCTGGCGGCGTATTTTCCAAAACAAGAAGAACAACTTCAACAATACGTTGAATAGGATCCTGCAAAGCCTCTGCAATCTGAGCCTGACTCACGACGATCTCTCTCGGCACACCGTTCAAAAGGTCTCGCCCTTTTAAAGAAAGCATAGGCCCTGTCCCGTCCTCTGGCGCTATGGCTGAACCGATCTCTATTTTAACACGCTCTGCAGAACTGTCTCCAATCAGCAAGTGAAAATACTTACGGATATAAGAGACAATCGCCTCATCCATTTTATCTCCGCCCACCCTAGCGGAACGTGCCTCCACAATTCCTCCAAGAGAAATCACAGCAACCTCTGTTGTCCCGCCACCGATATCAACAATCATACCACCGGCAGCTTCTGAAATACCAATCCCAGCACCGATTGCAGCGGCCATTGGCTCTTCAATTAAAAAAACTTTACGAGCCCCTGCGCTTTCGGCGCTTTCTTGAATAACACGCCGCTCAACAGCCGTTGAACCGGCAGGCACACAAATAACAATTCTAGGACTAAAAAAGGCACCGCGATTATGCACTTTACGGATAAAATACTTAATCATTTCCTCTGCAATGTCGAAATCAGCGATGACACCGTCTCTTAATGGTCGAATAGCCTTGATGGAATCAGGTGTTTTTCCCACCATTTTTTTAGCCTCAGAACCGACGGCAAGAACCTGAGCACGACCTCTCTGCTCACTCACAGCAACAACAGAAGGCTCATTTAGAACGACCCCACGGCCTTTCAAATAAATCAAGGTATTTGCTGTTCCAAGATCAATTGCCATATCAGCCGAAAAAAGACCTAATAAACGCGATAACATGCCTGACGATTTTCCCCATCCATACAACAGCCGAATCTTGTCGGATTAAAAGACACAAACTCACTTTAAATTAAAAGCGATTATAAAGTACAAATTTTTCAAAAAACACAAAGTTAAGAGTTCAAAAGCAACCCCTCACTAGGTACTCACACATGCCCCTTAAACCCAAAGAGGCCTTAATCGTAATAGATAGACACTATGATTTAGCAATATCCGTTACAAAAATATCTAAACAGAATATCCTTCTACTTTCTGCCAAACTACATAATTATTAACTGCCTTTGCAAGCTGGCTAACCAAAATGCCCCGATGCAAACGATTTTTCAAAGCAAGCTCATCCTGATGATTCGACAAAAATCCCATCTCAACAAGAACTGAAGGAATTTCTCTTGATTTAAGGACAAAAAATCCTGCATGCCGCATAGGACTTTCTAGCAAAGGCGTTTTTCCCTGAAAAGACTTTACAACTGCCGAAGCAATATGTGCCGATGATTTCCGAGCACGATCTCCGACCATGCTCGTCAAAATATTCATCACATCAGAATCGACGCCTTTCATATGCGACTTACCAAAACGATCAGCTGCATTTTCATTCCGCACAATAGATAACGTCAAAGGATCACTGGTTTTGCCTTTGGTATAAACACTTGCACCGCGAATTTTTGGAGATTTAAAAGAATCAGCATGGAGTGAAATAAGCAAAGAAGCTTTTTTCTCTTGTGCAATTCCCACACGATCATTGAGCGATATAAAACTATCCGTTCGACGGGTTAAATCTGCACGGCATTTACCACTTTTGATCAAGGCCAAACGCAAATCTTGAGCAACTGCTTCAACCACATGCTTCTCATAAATCCCTGTTATTCCAATAGCACCCGGATCCTTTCCCCCATGCCCAGGATCTATAACAACCAAAGGAAGCTCTTTTTGAGGCTTTTTCATAACATAAGGTGCAGCAAAAACCTGTGAAGGTAAAAAAAGTGAGGAGACGACACCCGCACCACAAACCAAACCACCCGACCGTATAATATTCCGACGAGAAATACTGCGACTTTCCATCCATCCCCTCTCTTCATTTTCCAAATAATCCAGAGCCAATCTAACTGGCCTTGAAAAAATATTACAATTAAATCAATTAAATTTCATCTTCATACTTGCCCGAAAGCATTTATTAGGCCATTAAAAAGGTAGAAAACTGTTTAAGTGAATGCTGTGCTGTAAAGATTTATCTTTTCTCTATGAAAAAGAGCTTCACATGGCGTTCAACAGTAAAAATTCGTGGCAATAGGTAGAACATATATTACGTCAGAGCACTGATATAGAGTTATGTATTGTCTCTAACTTTCCTTCGTCTGATTTAAAAATCAGGTGTACTGTCCTCATTTATTATCTATTGAGGACCCAGATTTTAATTTTGTGGTAACTTGCGACTGAATTTTTTATTGCGAACTGAGTGTAACGAACGACACAATTTTTATTTGCCCCTCTTTTCTCGTCAAAATGGGATAAGTTCTGCACCCTCGCTTGTTTTTCAGCGCACGCCAACCCCCACTTATTTTCCACATTTCTCAACGGATATTTCTCGTGATTAAACACAAGAAAATAATCCGTCAGGAGTATATATTTACATGTCAAAGAGCATGCTCATTGATGCAACCCACTCAGAAGAGACAAGGGTTGCTGTTATTAATGGTGATCGCCTAGAAGAATATGATGTCGAAATTGCCTCTAAAAAACCTCTTAAAGGCAATATTTATGTCGCCCGTATCATTCGTATTGAACCAAGTCTTCAAGCCGCTTTCGTAGATTATGGCGGAAATAGGCACGGCTTTCTTCCCCTTAACGAAATTCATCCAGATTATTTTAGAATTCCAGTAGCCGATCGTAAAAAATTACAAGAGCTGCAGGAAAAAGAAAACGCTTATCTTCTTGCACAAGAAGAGGAAGAACTTCAGGAAGAATCTTCTGAAGAAATTCAGACTTTTGATGATGAAATTATACCAGAACCCATCATTGAACTGATTCCAGATGCCGAAAAAGAGGAAGAAGATTCTGAAGCTTCAGCGAAAGACGAAGCAGGCTCTCCAAGAGGAGAACTAACAAAATTTCTGCGGAACTATCGTATTCAAGAAGTCTTACGTCCTCGCCAAGTTGTACTTGTTCAAGTCACAAAGGAAGAAAGAGGGAATAAAGGGGCAGCGCTCAGCACGTTTCTTTCTCTTCCTGGCAGATATTCTGTTCTTATGCCCAACACACTGCATGGTGGCGGTATTTCGAGAAAGATTTCTTCAAGAGAGGATAGAAGACGTTTAAGAAATCTCATTCAGCAATTTGAACTTCCCTCTTGCATGGGGATGATTATTCGTACCGCCGGAAGTGGTCAGCCTGATGCTGAAATCAGAAAAGACTGTGATTATTTACGCCAACTTTGGGAGAAACTCCGTCTTTTAGCGCTTGAAAGCGAAGCGCCTGTACAAATTCACGAAGAAGGTAACCTCATAAAACGTGCTTTGCGTGATCTTTTAACGCCTGACATCGAGGAAATTCTTGTCGATGGAAGAGATGCTTTTAGAACTGCACGCAATTATGCTTCAAGCCTTCTCTCTAAAAATGCGCCTGAATTACGCATCTGGAATGGCCGAAAAGAAAGCCTCTTTGCGCATTTTCATGTAGATGACCACATTCATAGTATGGTCTCTCCTGTCGTGCAGCTGGAATCTGGTGGATATATTGTCATCAACCAAACAGAAGCATTGGTTGCCATTGACGTTAACTCCGGAAAATCAACCAGTCAGAGAAATATTGAAGAAACCGCAGTTCGAACAAACCTTGAAGCGGCAGAGGAGATTGCACGCCAATTACGCCTCCGTGACCTAGCTGGGCTTGTTGTCATCGATTTTATCGATATGACGAAAAATCGTCACAATGCGCAGGTTGAACGGAGACTAAAAGATTCTTTAAAAGCGGATCGAGCGCGCCTCCAAATTGGAAACATCTCCAATTTCGGATTGCTAGAGATGTCCCGCCAGCGCCTTCGTCCTTCTCTCTCCGAAACTCTTTCAACCCCTTGCCCACATTGTGAAGGCACAGGACGTTTACGGAGTATTGAAAGTCTAACGCTTCGTGCTTTGCGTATTTTAGACCGTGAAGCAACCACCCAAACTGGAAGCGATTTACAAATCACCTTGCCAACTGATGTTGCGCTTTATCTCTTAAATCATAAACGTGATAGTCTGAGACAAATTGAGCGACGGCACAATATCAAAATTATCTGTACTGCCGATTCAAGCTTTACGGAAAATGCGCTTCAAATTCAGGGACAGGAAGCCTCTGAAGCCGTGCCTCAAAAAGCTGAGGAAGATCACTCTCAACGCAGAAACGGACGTAACCAGCGTTCTAGGTCACGTCACGATCGCAATGAGCGTCAAGAACGTCAGCAAGAAGGCCAAAATCAGGAGGCATTCCGCACGAAGGAAGCAAAAGAAAATGAGCCGTCAACAGAAAGTGCAGAGTTAGAAAAAACCTCTGATAGTGGAGAGGAAACATCCTCCAGGCCGCAACGAAAGACGCGTTCGAAATCCGTTTCTTCTCAAAAGAAAAGACGTCAAAAGCCCTCCTCTAAATCCTCAGAGGATACTGATGATGACTCTTCTAAAAATGAGTCTGTGCAGGAAGAAGCCGTTGACAATCTTGCTGAGAAGGAAGCTCTTTCACAAGAGGATAATCCATCCATCTCTCAAGACAATAAGACTGAGAAAAAAGATTCTAAGCCACGTCGCCGTCGAACATCTCGTCGAACGACGGCTTCTAAAAAGTCATCTTCGTCTGAACAGAAAGAAGAAAAATCTCCTGTAAAAGAAGAAACTTCTAAAAACCTATCTAAAGAGAATGAAGCAGCCGTACAAGAAACTAAATCTAATCCAAAGGTAACGGTTCAAGAAGAGATTAAAAAGGAGATCCCAAAAGAAAGACCTCCAGAAAATTTAAATGCACCAAAAGCCGTGGACATCGATTCAATGTCTGAAAAAAAGGAATGGGTTAATCCTTGGGCTCGAAAATGAAGTCTTAAACTTCTAAAATAAACGAGGGTTGCCATCTCCTGATGGCAGCCCTTTTTTCTTAGCTTTTGTCTTTTTAGGAAGATTTTTTTTCTCCGTATCAAGCTGAGCATCTCTTTGCCCATCAAAAAAGACAAGACTGATCATTGCACCTTTTTTAATTTCTGAAGAACGTGATTTTATCTGTCCGTCTTTATCTTCAACTAAGACATAGCCACGCTCTAAAATAGCCTTAGGCGATAGCGCTTCTAATTGTCTTTGTTTGCTTTCTAAAATATTTTTTTTCTCGAATATAAGTCTTTTAGCAGCCAGAATTTGTGATAGAATTTGTCTTAAATCACTCTCTGCCATTTTTAAAATATATTGCGTCATAGGACGAAGGTTCCGCCCCTCATCTCTAACGCTTTGTCTCAACCCCCTCAAATATTCAGGAAGAATATCTCTTAAGCGCTGAGAGCGATCCTCAAGACGCATCCGTACCCCATCAAAAAAATGAAGCATATTTGGCAAGCGTCCTGCTTTATTTTCCAAAGAGAGATGTAGATTTTGTAAATATCGCCCTAACCCTTGCCTTAAACGAACATCTTGGTGCATCAAATCAGACAAAACCTCACTTCGCAATGGAACTGCCATTTCTGCTGCGGCTGTCGGTGTAGGAGCCCGCTGATCAGAGACAAAATCAATTAATGTTGTATCTGTCTCATGTCCTACGGCAGAAATCACAGGAATATTGGAATTAAAAACGGCTCTAACAACGACTTCTTCATTAAAAGCCATAAGATCTTCCAAAGAGCCACCGCCACGACCAACAATCAACACATCGGGTGGTGATGACAATTGATTCATCCCCTCAATGGCTTCTGCGATTTGTTCTGCTGCTTCCTGCCCTTGCACTAAAACAGGCCACAACAAAATTTCCCGTGGAAAACGTCTCTCTAACGTTGTTCTTATATCTTGTAAAACCGCGCCAGCACTGGAAGTAATAACCCCAATTTTTAAAGGCAAATACGGCAAAGTTTTTTTATGCTCTAAGGAAAACAAGCCCTCTTGAATAAAAAGTTGCCTTAGTTTTTCAATGCGGGCGAGCATGGCTCCCTCACCTGCATATTCAAATTTTTCAATAATAAATTGATAAGAAGAGCGTTCGCCATAAGCAGAGACTCTTCCTGTGCCAACCACTTCAAGACCATTTTCTGGAGCAAGTCCCAAACGGGTAACCTGACTTCGCCAAACAATTCCTGAAATTTTTCCACCTTCGTCTTTTAAGGAAAAGTAAATATGTCCCGAAGGATAACGCTTTAATTCAGTGATTTCACCTCGAACACGAATACGTGAAAATTTTCCCTCTAGCGTATCCTTAATCTCTTTTGAAAGAGATGAAACCGAATATTCCCGTAAATCATTCATTTAATGAGACTTTTTCTTTCGTGTGAGCTTTGCTTTAACTAACGTCCAAAAAAAATTAATGTGCTTCTGACCAATTTTGGGCAATGCCCGTTTCAACTTCTAACGTTATCGGAAGATGAACAACGTTTTCCATTTCTTCTTTCGCAAGTTTTGCCACAGCTTCTGCGTCTTTGTCGGAGGCTTCAAAAACAAGCTCATCATGTACCTGCAAAATCATTTTACCGTCCAACTTACTTTCCAACAGTTGCTTTTCCACCTCAATCATGGCACGGCGCATAATGTCTGCCGCCCCCCCTGCAAAGGGGCATTGATTGCTTGCCTTTCTGCGCCAGCCCGGCGTGCGCCTTTTGCTTTAATTTCAGGAATATAGCATTTTCGTCCAAAAGGTGTGACAACATAGCCCTGCTCTTTTGCCTGCGTCTTTGTTCGCTCCATATAATCTAAAATACCTGGATAACGCTTAAAATACGTCTCAATATAGTGCTTTGCTTCCCCATTCGAAATTTGAAGCTGACGGGCTAATCCAAAAGCCGAAATGCCGTAAATAATACCAAAATTAATTGCCTTAGCCTGACGCCGCACTAAAGGTGTCATTTCTTCCAACGGAATATTAAAAACTTCGGAAGCTGTTCTTGCATGAATATCCTGCCCTAAACGAAAAGCCTCAAGCAAAGGCTCTACCTGTGCGACGATTGCCATAAGACGCAACTCAATTTGCGAATAATCCGCAGAAATCAACTTTCGCCCTTTTGGCGCAATAAAGGCGCTTCGAATACGACCACCTTCAGCACTTCGGATTGGAATATTTTGTAAATTAGGGGCTATAGATGAAAAACGTCCTGTAGAAGTTAGAGCAATTTGATAATTTGTATGTACACGTCCTGTTTTAGAACTAATTTCCTTTGGAAGAGCATCAGCATACGTATTTTTAAGCTTATCAAGTTGGCGCCATTCCAAAATATTGGCACAAATTTCATATCCTTTTTCACTCAGCTCTTCTAAAATACTAGCATCTGTTGACCATGCGCCTGTTTTTGTTTTTTTTGGTGCGGGTAAATCCATTTCACCAAAAAGAACCTCTCCCAATTGTTTAGGAGAGCCTAATGTGAAAGAACGCCCAGCAGTTTCAAAAATATTGTCTGATAAAACTTTCATTCGCAGAGATAATTCTTCTGAAATTTTCTTCAACTCAAACTCATCAACCAAAATCCCCCTATCCTCAACTTTTTCTAAAACTTTAGAAAGAGGAAGATCTGTCTCTTGGTACAAAGAAAGTGATTTTGTTCTTCTTAAAGACGGCTGTAATTTCTCCCAAAGACGCAAAACACTATCCGCCCGCACAGCACAATAAAGAAGAGCTTCTTCCGCTTTTATCTCAAGAAGTGAACGTTTCTGCCGCTGCCTATCTGTAATATCGCCATATTCAGGCAGCTCTTTTTGAAAATTTCGTTCTGTCATTTTCTCTAATTTATGCGAAAACTCCCCCATAGATTGCGCATAAGAAATCAACTGGACATCTGCAGAAGGTTCTGAATCAAAAAAACCAACTTCTTTTAAAAGTCTATTTTGCGCCTTACGATCATAAAAAATCTTTAAAATGGAAGGATCTGTCAAAATAGGATTCAATAAAGAAAAAATTGTCTCCTTCGATAAAGAAGAGGTCTTTTCCAATAAATCCCCTGTTTTTGCCTCAGATGAAGGAAAAAGCAATAAAGCTCCTTCTCCTTCTTTTGGCGCAAGCGCAATTCCTCCAAGCCCTTCCAAAAATCTATCTTGAAATAAAGGCTGCGCCCATATACCAACTTTTCCTGATACCTTTATTTTTTCAAGCAAATTTTTTAACTGATCTTCATTTTCAATGAGATGATAATTTTCCCAAGGGACATCGTCTTTGTCCTGCTGATCATTCCCTTCTATGCCGCCTAATGTTTCGCCCCCTTTTTCTACTATGGAGGTGGAAATTGATTTTGAAATTTTACCTGTGCCTAATTTCGAAAGCAAAGATGAAAAACCCATTTTGTCCAGCCAAGATTGAAGTTTTTCACTCTTAATTTCTGGATGCGTTAAAGCACTGATAGGAAGAGGAAGAGGCGCATCTTCATCCAATGTCACAAGCTTCAAAGAAATCCGTGCCTGCTCTGCAAATTCAATTAAATTTTCACGCCGCTTCGACTTTTTCATTGTTGGCGCAGCCGCAAGTATTTCCTCAAGGCCACCATATTCATGAATGAGCTGCGCCGCATTTTTAGGGCCAATCCCAGGAACTCCCGGAACATTATCCGTGCTATCCCCAATAAGAGATTGCGCTGCCGTCACAAGATGTGGCGGAACACCAAATTTTTTCTCTACCTCTGGTAATCCAATAGCCCGTTGTTTCATTGGATCTTCCAACGCAACACCTGGGCGAATAAGCTGCATCAGATCTTTATCCGAAGAGATCAGCTTGCAATATTGTCCATTTTTTTCTGCTTCCTTAGCATAGCTGGCCATTAAATCATCAGCCTCCCAGCCTTCCAACTCAATTGGAAGCAGACCAAAAGCTTCAGACGCCTCCCGGATAAGAGAAAATTGTGGGATTAAATCTTCAGGTGCTGGTGGGCGGTGTGCCTTATACTCAGGATAAATCTCTGAACGAAATGTTTTTCTGCTAGAATCAAAGACAACGCCGACAACCCAGTCAGGATGTTTTTTCAGCGTTCTCAGTAACATGTTGCAAAAGCCATAAACGGCATTAACAGGTGTACCATCTGGCGCATTCAATGGTGGAAAAGCAAAAAAGGCACGAAAAATAAAGCCAGAAGCATCTATCAAGAGTAATTTTTCAGAATGCTCTTTTTTGACATCAATCGCATCGAAATCATCTAAACTACCCAAATTCATCTCGTTCATCTTCAACCTTTCTGCCTCACAATTCCTGAAAATCTTTAAACTTTGCAAAAAAGCTAAAAATTTGCACAACAATCATCCCAAGAAACTCAGTTTTACCAAAGGAATAGCCATTTTGTCTTAAAAAAATTCAAAAAGAAAAATAATCTAAAAAGAGAAAAACATTAAAATAACTGGTAAAACCGCTTAAAATCTTTTACTTAGTGAAAAAACATTCTGCTAGATGAAGTAAGTTTTTACTTCAGCATTATGGACTCGTAGCTCAGCTGGATAGAGTGTCGCCCTCCGAAGGCGAAGGTCGTGGGTTCGAATCCCGCCGGGTCCACCATTTTCTCTCAAAAACTAGAGATCTTGCGTATGACTCAAAATAAAGACGCATCTTCTTTCATTCATTCAAGCTCTACGTGTTTAGAGACACTTCGCAAGAAATCACCCATCATTCATAATATGACAAACGAAGTTGCCGCACAAAGAACTGCGGATATTCTTCTAGCCCTTGGTCTATCCCCCCTTATGACCAATGAGCCTTCTGAAATCCATGAAATCACACAAATTTCCAACGCACTTTCTATCAACATTGGCACATTGACACAGGAACAGCTTAGAGCCATTTTCTTAGCAGTTAAAAATATCCAAAGACAACAAAAACCTTGGGTTTTAGATCCTGTCGGTGCAGGAGCAAGCCAATTTCGTTTAAAAGCTTCAGAAGATCTTATCGCCAATAAACCAGATATTATTCGTGGAAATGCAAGTGAAATTCTAGCACTTGCAGGAGAGCATTCAACAAAATCTGCAATCGACAGCAAAAATAGCGTCGGAGAGGCGCATCATGCTGCCCGGCTTCTAGCCGACAAAAATAAAAATATTGTCGTTGTTAGTGGACCTATAGATTATATAACAGACGGCTTGCATTTTGCTGAAAACCAAAATGGCCATCCTTTAATGGCCAGCCTTACTGCCACAGGATGCGCTTTAAGCGCTGTTATGGCTGGATTTTTAACCGAAAAAGAACCTTTCGAAGCCGCAAAATCCGCCTTACTTATCTATAATATTGCCGGGGAAACAGCCGCCAGAAAATCCTCAGGTCCTGGCAGCTTTCAACTCTCCTTCCTCGATGCGCTCTTCAATCTAACGCACCATGAACTCTGTAAACATTACCGACCCGTAAAATAAGAATTTTCTCTATGTCACATATCCAAAGCCTCAAAGGCCTTCATGTCTTAACAGATAGTCTTTCTTCTCTTTCCATCCTTGAGCAAGCTAAACAAGCGGCAGAAAATGGCGCTGCCATCATCCAACTAAGAAATAAAACAGCCTCAGGTGAACAAATGACGCTTTGGGGATCAGAAATTTTAAAAATAATCTCCCCTTACCCCTGCAAACTCATCATTAATGATCATGTTAATGTTGCCGTAGAAATCCAAGCTCATGGCCTCCATGTGGGGCAAAAAGACGGCGATATTAACAAAATTCGTGAAAAAATCGGTTCGAAGATGATTCTAGGCCTCTCCATCACGCAAGAAGATCAGCTACAATATGTTCCCGCTCATTGCGTTGATTATCTTGGTGTCGGCCCTCTCCGCGCAACAAATTCTAAAAAAGACCATGATGTGCCTCTTGACTTTGAGGGCGTTGCAACAATCATCAAAAAAACTGATATTCCGGCAATTGTCATTGGTGGAATCACTTATGAGGATATTCCTCATCTCAAAAAAACTGGTGCAACAGGTATTGCCGTTATCAGCGCAATCAGCCAAAATAAAAATCCAGCGCAAGCGATACGCCTTTTTTCTGAAACATGGCGAAATCAAACTTAAAAATATCTTAAGATAAGTCTCTAATTTGTCGCCTTGAGGAAAACTATGATCGCCAATATCCTAAGTATTGCAGGAACCGACCCTTCTGGCGGTGCTGGTATTCAGGCAGATCTTAAAGCAATTTCTGCCTGTCACGGTTACGGTATGTCCGTCATCACATGTTTAGTGGCGCAAAATACACAAGGCGTTCAGGCTTCTTTACCTATTCCGACAAAATTCATCGCCCAGCAACTAACCTCTTTACTTGAGGATGTCCGTATTGATGCCATTAAAATTGGCATGCTCGGAACAGCGGATATTATAGAAGCTGTTTACGAGCAAGTGAAAGATTTAAAAATACCGCTTGTCTTGGATCCTGTCATGGTTGCGAAAAGCGGCCATCGTCTTTTAGAAGAAAAAGCTTTGCAAGCATTGCTTGAAACCCTCTTGCCCCTTGCGACCCTTATTACCCCAAATCTTCCAGAAGCAGCCGATCTTTTAAGAAGAAAAGAAGCAACCTCTTTAAAAGAAGTCGAAATTCAAGGAAAAATGCTTCTAGAGCTAGGGGCTCAGGCTGTTCTCATGAAAGGTGGACATTTAAACAAGAGTGAAAAAAGCACAGATATACTCATAACGCCAGATAAAGTCCTTGCAATAGCTGATGAGCGTTGGAAAACAAAAAACACACATGGAACAGGCTGCTCATTATCGGCTTCCATTGCAACGTTTCTTGGACAAGGGAAATCTTTATCTGAAGCGGTTTTAGAAGCCAAAAAATGGTTAAATCACGCCATAAAACATGCCGATTTATTAAAAGTCGGAAAGGGCTGCGGCCCTGTTCATCACTTTCATGCATTATGGAAAGAAGAAGAACGACGATAAGGTCTCTTCTCTTTTTAACAAACCCCTCAAAATCAACACCTTAAAAACACTTAGAAAAGTCATCTTTTCAAGCTATTTTATATTATAATACATGGATTTTTCATGCACACTTCTTTATGGGATTTTTTTATTGCCTCAACACTCGTAATGGCTTCTCCAGGAACAGATACAGCTCTCGTTCTCAGTAGCACCTTGCGAGAGGGACTAAAAACAGCTTTTGGCGTTATCGCAGGGGTTCTGATTGGCACTTTTTCATGGGGTGTTGCAAATTCATTAGGCCTTTGCGCCCTGTTAAATCTCTACCCGGAAGCATACACTCCTCTTAAATGGGTCGCTGCCATGTGGCTAGCATGGCTTGGGATTAAAATGTTTCTTCCTCAAGATAGAAAGCTTGATTATGAATCCGAAGATTCCTCGCCTAAACATTCGCAAGAGGCTGGTTTCCTTGCAGGATTGAAGATTGGTGCAATCACAGATCTTCTAAATCCAGAGACAGGCATTTTTACCCTTACCTTTTTCCCTCCCTTTATTCCAGCAGGTGCTAATCCTCCCCTTTACAGCCTTATGCTAACCTTTATCACGATGGGGGAATGCCTCGTTCTTTTTACAGCGCTCGCCTTTTTAGCACGCCCTATGTCAGGCTTTTTAAAACGTCCTGATATTGCACGATATCTCGATTGGGCAACAGGTGTTGTCTTCCTACTTCTCTGCGTAAAGCTTTTAACAGGCTCTTAATCTTGCTTTTGTACTAGGCTTTTAAAAATGTACTCCTATCTCTTAAAATTCCTCATTGCAGAATCTGCTTTTCAGCTCTCTCCAGGACCAGATATGGCTCTCGTTTTACGAGCTGCACTCAGTGGAAACCTCCGTCTCGCTTGGGGATGTGTGACAGGCATTATGCTGAGTTCTCTTGTTTGGGGAATTGCGAGTGCTATCGGTCTATGCGCCCTAATTGCACTTTCTCCTAAATTCTTTAACTTCTTAGCCGTTATTGGGATTGCTTGGCTTGCTTGGCTTGGTCTTCAAATGATTTTAAGTAAAGAGAGTACTTTTTTAAGCTCTACTGAAAAAGAAGAGGCCAATAATCAGCAAAAATACGGTTTTTTGAAAGGCATCCTGCAGGGGATGATGACAGATCTTTTAAATCCAACCACAGCGCTTTTTACACTGACATTCTTCCCTGCCTTTATCCCCCCTGGCAGTAATCCTTCCCATTTTAGTCTTATCTTAGGTAGTGTTATGGCCTTAGATACTCTAGTTATCTCTGGAGGCCTGGTCCTTTTGGCAAATTCATTGGCACGTTTTATTACAAATTCCCAAGTGACACTTTGGATTGACCGTATCGCAGGAATGATTTTTCTCATTATTAGCTTTCAACTTTTTCGTGAAACAGCTTTAGATGCGAAACTTATCTCCCTCTTTCATTCATTTTTCCTTTAATGAATATAAAAAAACAGGCTCCTTCAGGAGCCTGTTTTTCTGCCGAATCTTTTTTCTAAAAACTAGAAATCAGCGACAGGGTCAACGATAGGATCGACAATAACAGCGGAACGGCGTTCTTCCTGATTTTGCAAAAAAGCACCCAAAATTCCAGAGAAAAGAACAATGACTAAGCCTGCGAAACCAAACGCATCTGGCACTTCATGAAAAACAAGAAAGCCAAACATCGTGGACCAAAAAAGCTGGCTATATTGCGCAAGTGTTACCTTTGCTGCAATGACTTTCTGCGCCGCATACATAAGAATAAACTGAGCGCATGCCGCTAGAAAACCATAACCAAACAAGAAAAGCCAAATCTTTAACGACGATGGCATCACAAAATCATGCGTAATGCCAAGTGTAACCCCATTTCCCAAAATAGGTCCTACCAAGACAGCTGTATAAATACTTAAATCAGTTGTCTTGTTTTTCAAACCGCGCGCAACCATAATATTCGTTGTTTGCGCCAAAGAAACACCAATTGCGCAAATCTCACCAAATCCTAATGTGAGTGTATCCAGAGCATGATGTTCAACCGTTAAAATTCCAGCAAAACCAATCAAGGAAACAACCCACGAAGAAGCAGGAACTTTCTCACAAAGCACGACAACGGTCATGATGTTCGTAACCAAAGGCATCAAGAACATCAGTGCCATTGCCTCTGCCATCGGCAACAACATGAAAGCTGTCACCGCACAAGCGGTTGCGGCAAAAACGCAAAAAGCACGTAATGTCCATAATCCCCAAGCCCCCTGATCTGGAAGCATTGAACGCCAAGTGTAACCTTTTTTCCATAAGAATGGGATCAAAAGGATACCAAAAACACCGCCAGATAGTGCCACTTCAAAAGGCTTCAGCACACCACCAAGCAATTTAGAACAAAGATCACTTGTTGAAAAAGTTAGAAAGGCGGAAAGCGCAAGCGCCATTCCTATTGAATTATCACTTCGAACCGCTTTGGACTTTAAATCATTCCCCATTATTTCATTCCTTCTATACTGGGGTGAAAGACGACTTAAGACTACATTGCTTTAAGAGCAGCACGCTCTCTTCTTTGTAGAATAGCTCCAAGAATGCCAGAGAATAAAATAATACCAAGACCAGCGTATGTGTGGAGAGGTGGGAAATCTTTAAAGATGAGAATTGAAAAAACTGTCGTCCAAATCAACTGGCTATATTGCGCTAATGTAATCTGGGCAGCTGCAATTCTTTGCGATGCGTAAATTAGAAATAGCTGAGCCAAAGCGGCTAAAAAGCCATAGCCAAACAGTTCAGTCCAGACGGTCAAAGAAGAAGGTAAAACAAAGGTATGGCCGAAAATAATGCCATCTCCGATAATCGGTCCAAAGACAACAGCAGCATAAATGCTGAGGTCATTTGCTTTTCCAGTCAAACCACGGGCTGCCATAATATTAATCCCTGCGGCGAAAGAAACACCTATCGCACAGAGACCGCCAAAGCCCAAACTATCAAATTGACCAGATGCCATTGTCTCCTGAAGAGACTTTAAAAGCCCTGGGCCGGCAACTGTAACAACGCCAACAAAACCGACTAAAGCGACAATCCATGTCGAAGCAGGAACTTTTTCTCGTAAAACAGTCACCGTTAAAATCGCCGTCACGAGTGGCATTAAAAACATCAATGACTGTGCAACAGGCAGTGGCAAAAGCATAAAGGCTGTAACGGAAAGCGCCGTTGCCGCAAAAACACAAAAAGCACGTAAAATCCACAACAACCAAGCTGTCTTGTTTGTCGGAAAGAAAGAACGAAGCGTATATTCTTTCCGCCAAATTGCAGGAAATAAGAGAATGCCAAGCACCCCTCCAGAAAAAGCAACTTCATAAGGAGGCAAACTCCCATTCAGAAGCTTTGAGCAAAGGTCACTGGTTGAGAAGGATAAAAACGCAATAAGAGCAAGAGGCATTCCCATTGCATTTTCAGGTTGGTTTACCGAAGGCGTCCGTTCTGTTTCACCACTCATGAGGTTCTTCTTTCATTTTGAAATTATCTAACAAACGCACCTTTCCAAGGCACATCGCTACAATTGCTAAAGAGGAATCAGATGCCTCTTTAACTAGAGAAAAATCACGTGAATCAACTAAAGCGGCATATTCAGGATTTGGCAATCCAGCTTCTTTAAATGAATCACGTAAGATACTCTCCAATGAACTGCTTTGACGCTCCCCCTTTTCAAAAGCAGCTCTCACCTTCTTTAAGCCCCTATAAATTTCTGGAGCACGCTGCCGATCGAATTTAGAAAGGCGAACATTCCGGCTAGAATAAGCCAAGCCGTCTGCCTCTCTGACAATCGGAGCAACCTTTAAAGAAACTGAAAAATTTAAATTTCTAATCATATTCGCAACAACAGCAACTTGCTGAGCATCTTTTTGCCCAAGCCAAAGCACCTCTGGACGAATAATATTTAGAAATTTTGCCAGGATTGTTGTGACGCCATCAAAATGGCCAGGGCGATCTGCTCCTTCCCACTCTTTTGCAACTTTTCCTGCAATAACTTGCTTTTCAAATCCTTCTGGATAAATCTCCTCTTCAGAAGGAATAAAAACAATATCTGGATCACAAGACTCTAAAAGAGAAAGATCCCTCTCCTCTGTCTGAGGATATTTATTAAAATCTTCTTCATTATTAAATTGGGCACGATTAACGAAAATACTTACAACCGTTTTTTTGCCAGAGGCCTTAGCCTTAGAAATAAGAGACATATGCCCCTTATGAAGAGCACCCATTGTTGGAACAAAAGCAATATCTTCCAATTTAGAACATAACTTTTGAAGCGCTTTTATATCACGACAAACTTGCATAACACGCTTCCTCTATTGTTTTGTCTAACCTGAAAAATACTCTATCTGATCAGAAATACCCAAAAATATTCCCGAAGTCAGGCCACAAAACAGCCCATTTTCCAGAACACCTGGAATTGAGCTTAATGTATCCGATAGACTTTGAGGAGATGATATTTCATCAAAAACACAATCTAAAATCGGATTTTTATTATCTGAGTAAAAAACCTTTCCATCCCTTGTTTTTCTCAAAGTAATTCGACGCGCACCGCTAGCGCTTAAAGCCAGCTGAACGGCTCCAAGAGCAAAGTCAAGCACCTCCACAGGAACGGCACAGTTCCTGCCAAGGAAATCCGTTTTTTTTGAAGAATCTGCAACGACAACAAATTTCTCTGCTGCTGCTGCAATAATCTTTTCTCTTAAGAGAGCTCCACCATGACCTTTAATCAAAGAAAGCGTTCCTAAGAGAACCTGATCGGCGCCATCAATAGCAACTTCTGGAGTTGGATATTCTGCCAAAGAAACAATTTCAATACCGTACTTTTTTGCAAGCATCTCGGTAGCAAAGGAGGTGGGAATCCCTTTGATATTATTTAAACGTCCATCTTTTAAACGCGTACCAATTTCTTCCAAAACAAAATCGCTAGTACTTCCCGTCCCCAGCCCGAGCGTCATACCTGAACGCACAAAGCTCTCAACGGCAGCTCGAGCCGCAAGTTTCTTCTCAGAAGCGAGGTCTTTAATCATAAAGCGCTTGTCGCCTCAATATCAGCCATAACGCGTAGCTCACCGTCTGTTTTCACACAGCCTGCTGGAATAGAAGTATCGCCTTCTAACAAACGGGCAAGCATCTCTGCCTTTGCTTTTCCCTCAACAAGAAAAACAACATTTTTAGCACTCTCAATGGCAGGATATGTAAGGGTTACACGGCGATGAGGTGCATCTAATGGCTGTGAAGTTCCCACCCACGCCTCACGCTCTTGCAAAATCGCATTCTTAGGGAACAAAGAAGCCGTATGACCATCCCCTCCCAAGCCTAACATGACAAGATCAAAAAGTGGCTCTTTGGGATCCAAAACATCTTTTCCATAAAACTTTTTGAGAAGCTTTTGATAGATGCCCGCATCTTCTTCTGGGGTCTTGCCATTTGTTGGTATGGCATGGAAATGCTCCTTTGCGATATTACTATTTTTAAAATAGTTCCATGCCATCGTACCATTATTATCCTTGTCTCCCTCTGGCACCCAACGATCATCAACAAAGAAAATCTCTGCATTCGAGAGAATATGAATACCTTGTTTAGCCTTTGCTTCCACCAATGAAAAAAGGCGCTTAGGCGTTGTCCCTCCAGAAAAGGCAACTCTAAAAACATGCCCTGCCTGTTGCGCCTGATCTGCAAGATCCTGAATAAAATTAAATGTAGCTCCTGCCAAAGCCTCAGGGCTAGGAAAAACCTCTAATGTCATCTTTTCATTCATCATCATATTCCCATTAGCAAGAAATTATTTATTAATTTCACCAATATCAGAAGGAGCGGTAGAATCTTCCTTATGCCCACCAAAACCAAAGCGCATAGCAGAAAGTGATTTCTCACCAAACGTATTGCCTGATCGAGAACGGAAACGAGCAAAAAGCGCAGCTGTCATCACAGGCGCAGAGACATCCTCATCAATCGCAGCTTCAACAGTCCAACGTCCTTCACCAGAATCAGCAACCACGCCGCTAAATTCAGAAAGATCTGGAGAATTTGCCAAAGCTTCCGCCTTTAAATCTAGAAGCCATGAAGTAACGACACTGCCACGCCGCCATAATTCGGCAATGTCAGCCAAATTTAAATCATAGCGCTCTTTTTCAGGAAGACGTTCAAGATTTCGTGATTTTAAAACGTCAAACCCCTCAGCAAAAGCCTGCATCATGCCGTACTCAATGCCATTATGTATCATTTTAACAAAATGACCTGATCCTGAAGGACCACAGTAAAGATACCCTTCCTCAGCACGAGAATCATGACGTGGATCATCACGATGTTTTACAGGTTTTATTGATCCCCTGCCTGGGCAGAGTGCTTTAAAAATAGGCTCTACTTTTAAGAAAATCTCTTTATTTCCACCGCACATGAGACAATAACCGCGCTCTAAGCCCCACACACCGCCAGATGTTCCAACATCTAAATAATGAATTTTTTTCTGAGCAAAATGATCTGCCCGCCGAATATCGTCCTTAAAATAACTATTCCCACCATCAATGACGATATCATCTTTTTCCAACAAACCGTAAAGCATGTCCAAACATTCTTGTGTCGAACTTCCAGCAGGAATCATCACCCAAATAATTTTTGGCCCAGCACTCTTCCCGAGATAACGCACTAGATCCTCTAAAGAGTATGCAGCAACAGCAAGATTATCTTCACAACGATCTACTGTCTCTGCAATTGCCTGCGGATCACAATCCCAGACAACGACCTCATGCCCATGACGCGTAAGACGAACTGCAATATTGCTGCCCATACGTCCCAAACCGATTAATCCAATCCGCATTTTACCTCTTTTCGGTTCATTTATTGGTGCCTTTACCGCTATCCCCCGTTACAATAAAGGCAAAAAAATACAACTAAACACTCAATTACTATGAACAGTTACTTCATAGCCGATTGAGAGCTTCTTTAATATCCTTTTCTAAAACTTTCAGCCCCTCACCAAGATTATCTTCAATCTCAATTCGCAAGACACGACGCTTGGTTTCAGTCAGAGCCTTATAATCGCCCTGTTCTTGCGTCGCTGAAAGAATTCCTAACTCTTTCAATTCTGGTGAAGAAAAAGTTTTTCTGTTGTAGGCTAGCTGCAAAAACAAGCCCGTGTTTTTACCACCTTTGTAAGCTTGTCCTGTTGAATGCAAAAAGCGAGGCCCCATTTCCAACATGACAGGAACATCCAGCTTTGCCTGCAAAGCACTCGCAATCTGCGCGCCAATATCGTCTGTTCCTCTGCCTGTCCACATTAAAAGAGCCAGATAGTCTCCCTGTTTTAAAGTTTTCAAAGCAGTCTCAATAATTTGAGACGCATTTTTACTGTTTTTAAAAACTTCAGGCTCAGTTGAAGCAAAACTCAAAATACCATCTCGTGCAAAGCTCTCAACTTCAGGAACTTTTCCTGTCTCATGATACGCTTTTGCGAGTGCACGACTAAGCACCTTACTGGATTCAACATTAGGCTGATCAAACGGATTGATTTCAATGACGGAACCCGCAACAGCGATCGCAAATTCCCAAAGATAGAACATTTGCCCAACTTGATTAATATTTTCTGGATTTATAAAGACAGATGCAATGTCCTCTGCCTCCTTTCCTGATTTTCCAGCGTAGACAACGACTCTGTCAGCCCCCCTTAAAGCGTTAGGCCCTTCAGGTAAAACAGGAAAAATCCCCGTGCCAATTTTCCCTGTACTTTCAGCAATAAGCTGTTCAAGCCACGGACCAAAAGCTTTAATCTTATCTCCAGCATCAAAAATGAGCTTATCTGCCCCCTGACGGCAGGCGACACCTAAAACAATTCCTAAAATCAATCCAGGATTCTGATCCGCAGCAGAAGCAGGCGAACATCCCTTCATCATTTGAACTGCCCCTTCTAACAAAGGCTTCAAATCATAGCCTGCCGCCGCTGCTGGCACCAAACCAAAGGCTGAGAAAATAGAATAGCGCCCTCCGATGCGTGGGTGGCCATGAAAAATATGTGAAAAACCATGTTCTTTTGCCAGTTGTTCTAGAGAGGTTCCTGGATCGGTCACAGCAATAAAATGCTGACCGCGTTTTTCTTGAGGAATAGCCTCCAGCTTATTCCAGAAAAAATGGAAAAGCGTGTTGCTTTCCAAGGTTCCACCAGACTTACTGGAAACGATAAAACGGGTTTTTTCTAAATTAATTTTTGAGGAAACGGCCTCAACATCTTCCGGCAGAAGACTATCCAGAACGAGTAGCGAAGCCGCTCCAGCTTTATGGTCAAGAATTTGCCTTAGAGAATCAGCACCAAGTGCGGAACCGCCCATCCCCAGCAAAACAACATTTTCCCACTGTGTAGATTCGCCATACAATGTTTTTAAGGCTTCTGACAGTTTCTTCGCTTCATCTTCTGGTGCTCTGAGCCAACCAAGCATGTGATCCTCTACATCCCCTTTCCAAAGGGTTGGATCCTGCTCCCACAGATTCTTAACAAACCCCTTTTCTTTCCAAGTTTCTAAGTACTTAGAAAATAATTGCCTCTGATGAGATGGAAGGGAAAAAGAAATATCTAAAAGAGATATTTGAGAAGGATTCTTATAACTATCTGACATGCTCAGCGTTCCTCTTATTTTTCTCAAAGACTCCCAACATTAGGGAGGAAAAATAATATTTTTCTGCCTGCACTGTAACAAGTCCTTCAAGAACGCAAAAGAACCTTTTGCGCTAAATTAAATAAATTTTCCTCTGTAAATCCTCGATTTTGCGCAAGCGCTTCCCCATCTCCCGATTCTCCAAAGTTTTCTACCGAAAGAATTGCACCATCAAGCCCTGTATATTTTTCCCATCCTTGAGAAACACCTAATTCCACAGCAATACGGGCACGAACCGTTTTGGGGAAAATCTTTTCTTTATAAATTGGCGTTTGCTGTTCAAAAAGTTCAAAACTAGGAAAAGAAACAACCCTCACACTTATACCTGAAGCAAATAATCTTTCCGCTACGCTAACAACCAAGGCTAATTCTGAGCCACTTGCCATTAAAATGCACTGCGGAAGTTCATCTTGTTTACAAAAATCTTTAAGAACATAAGCCCCTTTCGAGAGAGGAAAATTTTCCTGATTTTTATCGGTAAGCTGTAAAACAGATTGACGTGAGAATACTAAAGCGACAGGCGAATTTTTTGTTAAAGCAGCGACTTTCCAAGCCTGAAGTGTTTCATTTTCATCTGCTGGACGAATGACTGTTAAATTCGGAATTGCACGTAATTGTGCTAATTGCTCAACAGGCTGATGTGTAGGCCCATCCTCACCAACCTTAATCGAATCTAACGTAAAAATATAAATAACAGGCAACTTCATCATCGCCGCCAAACGAACCGCAGGATGTATATAATCAAAAAACGCTAAAAACGTTCCAGCAAAAGGTCGAAGTCCCATCAGAGCAAGACCGCTACTGATAGCGCCCATGGCACCTTCCCTCACTCCAAAATGGATATTGCGCCCTCCATAAGAAAAAGAAGAGTTTTCTGGATTTCCAAAATCTTTTTCACGAGGCAGTAACGTAAAAGTTGAAGGGCCGACATCTCCTGCGCCGCCAAGTAGCCAAGGAAAATAATCTGCTAATGCAAACAGCATTTTCCCAGAGCTTATGCGCGTAGAACAGGGCGCTTCTCTCTTTTCCAAAGCGTCAAAGGCATTTATCCAATGTTCTGGTAAATTCCCTGAAAAAATATTTTCCAAATCAATTGCTTTTTGAGGAAACTGATCCCTGAAAACATCAAAAGAGTTTTGCCAATTTTGGTGTGCTTCAGCCCCTCGCCGCCCCAATGTGTCTTGAAAATGCAGAAAAACTTCTTCTGGAGCAGCTAAAAATATCTCTTCATCCCAATCATTTTGAGCATATAAAGTCTCCAGCTCTTCTTTTTTCAGAATCCCGCCATGCGCTTTTTCTGTCCCCTGTCGATCTAATAAACCACGCCCAATCAGAGTATGAAGATTAATTAAAGTTGGCTTCTTAGAAAAACGCGTCTTTGTGAGTGCTTGAAGGATTGCTTCCCAATCTTCTCCATTCTCAATTGTTTCAACATTCCAGCCATACGCCTTAAAACGCTCCGGAACATTTTCTCCAAAAGCAAGACTTGTTTTCCCCTCAATACTGACCTCGTTATTGTCGTAAATCCAAACGAGGTTTCCTAACCCCCAGTGCCCTGCTAAAGAAGCTGCCTCAGAACTAACGCCCTCCATAAAATCGCCGTCACCGCAAAATGTAAAAATACGCTGATTAAAAAGATCTTTTCCTGAATAAACCGCATTAAGCCATTTTGCCCCAGCAGCCATCCCAACAGAAGTGGCACAACCTTGCCCAAGCGGACCTGTCGTCATTTCAACACCAACTGTATGCCCATATTCTGGATGTGCGGGTGTCAATGATCCTAATTTTCTTAGATTCTCGAGCTCCTTACGGGGTAAAGAATTCTGACCAGAACGATCCTTAAAAGCGGCAAGATGCATTAAAGCATAATAAAGGGCAGAAGCATGCCCTCCAGAAAGAATAAAACGATCCCGTCCTGGCCATTTAGGATGCGTTGGATCAAATCTAATTTCATGCGCCCAAAGCGCATACATTGCCGGCGCCAATCCCAAGGGAGCCCCTAAGTGCCCAGAACCTGCACTAAAAACAGATTGCGCAGATAAAATCCGCAAAGCAACGATCGCCCTCTTCGCATCTTGTTTCAAGTACAACGAATTCCCTTGAGTTTTACCTGCCATCTTTTTTTCATCTTTATTTTAAATTCAAAAAATATTTATTTCAGAATATCCAACGTTCCTGCCATTGTTTCTTCTAAAAGCTGAGCATCATCGGCTTCTACCATCACACGCAGAAGAGGCTCTGTTCCACTTGGTCTCAGCACAAGCCTCCCTCTTTTCGCTAATTTAGCTTCAGCCCATAATTTTGCTTCAGCAATTTTTTTAGCTAATCTTGGATCTGTTCTGCTTTTTAAGGGCAAATTATAAATTTTTTGAGGGAATGGTTCAAATAACTGACAAAGTTTACTCGCCTTATCTCCCGAATTAACCAAAGCGGCAAGAATTTGTAGTGCTGCGACAAGCCCATCCCCTGTAAAGCTATAATCTGACAAAATAATATGTCCAGACTGCTCTCCCCCAACATTCGCTCCCAGTTCTCTCATACGTTGTTGAACATAACGATCACCAACCGCTGTTCGCTCCAATTTTATATTTTTCTCGGAAAGATATTTCTCCAAACCCAAATTGGACATAACCGTTGCAACAACTGCGTTTGCTCGCAAATTATTTTCTTTATGCAAAACGGTCGCGACTAAAGCAAGAATCTGATCCCCATCAATAAGCTGGCCTTTCTCATCTGCCATCAATAACCGGTCTGCATCACCATCTAAGGCAATTCCACAATCAGCTCCAAGCTCAACAACTTTGCGGCACATTTCTTCTGGATGTGTAGATCCAACACCCTCATTAATATTGGCGCCATTAGGCTCACACCCTATCTTGATAACTTCAGCTCCGAGTTCCCACAAAACTTTTGGCGCAACCTGATAGGCCGCACCATGTGCGCAATCAACGACAATCTTCAAACCATTCAAACGAACGCCTTTTTTTAAAGAAGATTTCGTAATTTCCATATAACGACCAGCCGCATCATTAAGACGGCCTGCATGCCCTATTTTTTCAGGAACAGCCAACTGATCCGACAAATCAATTTGCATCAAATGCTCAATTTCTGCTTCTGCCTCATCTGACAATTTGAAACCGTCGGGACCAAAAAGTTTAATCCCATTATCTGCGGCAGGATTATGTGACGCAGAAATAACGACACCCAAATCCGCTCTTAAAGAGCGCGTCAAAGCTGCAACGCCCGGTGTTGGCAACGGACCAAGGAAAATCACATCCATCCCTACAGAAAGAAATCCAGATGCCAAGGCATTTTCGAGCATATAACCAGAAAGACGTGTATCTTTCCCGATAAGAACTTGATGACGGCCCGCAGGACGTTTCTGAAAATATAATCCTGCGGCTTGCCCTAATTTTTGAGCAATCTCAACAAGTAAAGGCATTTGATTGGCTCTTCCACGAAGGCCATCTGTTCCAAAAAAATGTCTTTTAGGCTGTTCAGTCATCATTCCCCATTCTCTATCGAACTAAAAGATCTCCTAATTTATAAGATTATCTTCCTCTTACACAGGAAAAGGAACCGTTGGCACAGAAGCACGACGCCCAGAAGCAGAACGTGAAATAACTTCGCCTTCTAGAACTTTTTCTGGAATTTTATGTCCCTTAATAATCTCACCAATTTCATGCCCTGTCAGCGTTTCATGTTCCTGTAATGCTTGAGCCAGAACATGTAAGGCATCAATATTCTCTAAAATAAGATTACGGCTCGTCTCATAAGCATCATCAATTAAAGCCTTAATCTCTTTATCGACTTCACGTGCCGTTTGCTCAGAAATATTACGTTGCTGTGCCATTGAATGACCTAGAAAAACTTCCTGCCCAGAATCATATCCGACCATACCAAGCTTATCGCTCATTCCCCACTGCATAATCATTCTACGTGCAATTTCAGTTGCACTCTTAATATCTCCTGAAGCACCTGCGCTGACTTCGTCACGTCCAAAAATAACTTCTTCTGCAACACGCCCTCCCATAGCAACCACTAAACGTGCAAGACACCATTTCCGACTGTAAGAAACATTATCCTTTTCTGGAAGCGTCATCACCATTCCGAGTGCCTGACCACGAGGGACGATTGTTGCTTTATGAATAGAATCACTCCCAGGCATAAGATAGGCACAAAGGGCATGTCCCCCTTCGTGATAAGCCGTCATTTTTTTCTCTTCGGAACTCATCACCATGGAACGCCGTTCAGCCCCCATCATCACTTTATCTTTGGCTTCCTCAAACTGAATCATCGAAACCAATTTATGTCCCTGACGTGCTGCAAAAAGAGCCGCTTCATTAACCAGATTTGCAAGATCAGCACCCGAAAAACCTGGCGTTCCTCTTGCAATAATTCTCGCATCAACATCTGAAGAAATAGGTAACTTTTTCATATGGACACGTAAAATTTTCTCACGCCCACTCACATCTGGATTTGGAACGACAACCTGCCTATCAAAGCGTCCTGGGCGCAACAAAGCGGGATCAAGAACATCTGGCCTATTTGTCGCAGCAATCAAAATGACGCCTTCGTTGCTTTCAAAGCCATCCATTTCAACCAACATCTGATTGAGCGTCTGCTCTCGCTCATCATTACCGCCACCTAAACCAGCACCGCGATGACGGCCAACAGCATCAATTTCATCAATGAAGATAATGCAGGGCGCTGACTTTTTCCCCTGCTCAAACATATCTCGAACACGAGAAGCCCCAACACCAACAAACATTTCAACAAAATCAGAACCTGAAATACTGAAGAATGGGACATTCGCCTCTCCAGCAACAGAGCGTGCGAGAAGTGTTTTACCTGTCCCTGGAGGCCCAACAAGCAAAACACCTTTTGGGATTTTCCCTCCTAGACGGGTAAATTTCTGAGGATCTTTTAAAAAATCCACTACTTCCTCTAATTCTGACTTTGCCTCATCAATGCCCGCAACATCTGCAAAGGTGACTTTTCCTTGTTTTTCTGTCAAAAGCTTCGCTCGGGATTTCCCAAATCCCATAGCGCCTCTTGCGCCCCCGCCAGACTGCATCTGACGAAATACCAAAAAGCATAGCCCAAGAAGAAGTAAAATAGGCAACCATGCGGAAATATAACGCATCAAAGAATTGTCATCACTCTCTGGCGGTCTCGCAAGCTCAACCTTCACACCTGCTTTTGTCAGATGCTGTGGCAAAGAAGGATCTAGTGGCGCATAAGTTTCAAAGGTTTTCTTATCGGTAAATTCTCCGGCAATTTCCTGATTACGATCCTGATTGTGGATGACAACGGATGCCACCTGATGCTGATCAACATCATTTAAAAATTCAGAAAAACTCAATCGTTGAGCCGTATGCTGGCGGTTTCCTTGCTGAAACATACTCAGCAGCAACAATCCTGATGAAATTAGAATAACCCAAAGGGCTACATTGCGTCCGATATTTTTCATTTAAAACTCATATATTCAAAAATATTCAATCTTCTAGGAGCTCCCTAATGAACTCCTCTTTGGAAACCTTCTTCTAAGACAATATAGGGGTTGTTCTGCGATAAAGTAAGAAGAAGGGATGAATTCTTTTACAAAGCTCCCTATTTCCGCAGTCCAATTAACTCTAAAAAATCCCTTCCTTCCCACTTAAACGGTTGTTTTATAAAATCTTCTGGAAGACCTTCTAAAAGTGGACATCCTAAAAATTTATCTTTTTCCCATAATGAAGGCATGGTCTTTGCGACTTCAAAAGGTAATTTTTTTTGTCTAATTTTTCTTTTCAGCTCTGCTAATGGTCGAACTTCTAAATCTATCGCTTCCAAAACATTACCTGTCCAAGACCATGTGCCCGCCCATAGATGAGACTGTTCATAATTTTTAGAATAAAGGCTTGATAACGGTAAAATAGGAAGATCTCGCACTTCTCGCACCATAAAAAACGAATATGAAGAATTTAAAAAATGTTTCGTTTTTCTTTTAAGCTGTACGCCCCCCAAAGTTCCACTTCTTGCAAGATAAAGAGAAGCTGTCGACTTAAAAGACGGTTTATGCTGGCCTGCGGTTATCAATTGAATAACATACCTTAAAAGCAAAATAGCAATACGACTAGGAACGTTAGAAAAAAATAGATCTGAAATTTCTACCCAGCCCGCCTCTTCATGCCATCGAAAATATTTTTGCCATGTCTCCAGCAAAATATACCGATCAAATATCACATTACATTTCGCGAGTTGTGCGAGACATCGTGATTGTTGGCGCTTAAGCGGAGAAATATCCTGCCTGACTCTTACCCGTTCATAGGAACGACTTTGATTTGAAGGATCTTCACACCATTCAATACCTTTTTCCGATAAAGTCTTGCACAAACGTGCTTTAGGAACCGTTAACAAGGGATGTAATACCAAAAAGCCACCTCTTGACATCAGAGGCTCAATGCCCGTCAAACCAAATTTTCTACTTTCCCCTTTCCAGCGCATGTAAACGGTCTCATCCTGATCTCCCTGATGATGCGCTAAAGCAATAACACCCGCCTTGAGCTCTTTGGCAAGATGATGAAAAACTTCAAAACGGGCAAAGCGGGCACGCTCCTGCTTCCCTACACCTTTTGGGTATAAAAGAGGATCCATCCGAACGATTCTATTTTTAATTCCAAGCTGTAAAAGACGGCTTGCCGTCAGTGCCGCTTCTTCCATAGATTCTTTACGTAACGCATGATCCACAATAATCGCAAAAACATCTGTCCAGCGAGAAGCCAAATAAGCAAGCGCCATAGAATCTGCCCCTCCAGAAACACCAATCAACAACGGTTCTTTTTCCGCTGAAATAAGTGCCTTCCAAGGACGCATCATCCGAGAAAACTCATAATCTGAAATAGGCGAAATATCCTGACTCTGAATAAGAAAAATCCCACACTAAGAATAAAAAATGGGTGCCTTCCAGCGAAGAGCACCCATAAAAAAGAAAAGATAAAGCTCTCTTAACTACACTGGTATTGTGTCTGTGTTTTTGAAACTTCTGTTTTAAAGGAAGAGGCGGCGTTTGGAAATTCCTTTGTAAGCTTTGAAAGCGCCTCACAGGCCGCTTGCTTATCCCCTAAAGCATGCATTGCTTGCGCCGTACCAAACAACGCATGGGGTGCAACTGAAGATTTCGGCGACAACTTATACGAATCATAATAAGCAACTGCCGCTTTGCTCCAGACTTTTTCCCCTGCTAAAGATTGCGCCAAAAGATACTGAGCATCAAGTTTACCTTTTGCTGGCGCTTTATCCAAAGCCTGCCGAGATAAAGTTTCCGCTTTTTTATAATTTTTCTGTGACTTAGCTTGCCGTGCAGAAGACATCAGGCCTGCGAAACTATCATCAGCAGCCTTTGAAGGCTCATGCGCTGGTGCTGGAGCAGGAGAAGACGCATCTGAAGAGCTAGATTGATGTGTCATTTGAAACTTAAGATCACCAAGACGCTTATCAAAACCTGCCTGCATCGTATCAACCTGCTTCTGCAAAACATCTACAGATCCTTGCAAGGTACGAATACGGTCCTCTTGATCATTTACACGATCCAACAAGCGGGTAAGCATATCACCCTTCGGGGCTGAGCTTAAGGAAGCCCCACCTTTATTAGTCGTTGTGTGATTTTTGGCAGCTAACTCTTCCGCAGGCGTCATTGCGATTGGACGCTTATTTCCATCTAGAACTGGAGGTTCAACTCCTGGTGGAGAATCTGATGAAGGTGACGGTGTATCATCTGAAATTTTTTGCTCATTTACAGGCGGCAAATCCGCAGCTCTTACAGCAGAATCATGCTCTGCTGTAAGACGCTGGTTATTCGCAGCAACGGAGGAACCATCCCCTTGCCCTTGCCCAAAAGCTACTGTCCCAAAACACAGCGTTAAAGGAAGAGCGAACACCGTAAAAGAAAGCGTACGGCGTAAAAAGGAGTCACTTTTATGTGGCATTGGTTTCCTCTATTCAGCAAATAAAATTAACGAACGCTTGTGATAGCGTTTCTGTTTGCGGACCATGCCTCTGGTGTATCACCATCAACAGCTGGACGCTCTTTACCATAAGAAATAGTATTGATACGTGCGCTATCTACACCTTTTGCTTCAAGGTAGTCACGTGCAGCATTTGCACGGCGAGCACCGAGTGCCAAGTTGTATTCCTGAGTACCACGGTCATCGCAGTTACCAGCAATCAAGATTTTTGCATCTGGATACTGAGACAACCAAGCAGCCTGCTTGTCCAATGTCACTTTATCAGCATCGGTTAAACGATTCTGGTTAAGTGCAAAATAGACACGATCACCAGCTGTTGCGACCAAGTCAGCTTCAGAGCCAGGAACAGGAGAACCCTCGCCAGCATCTGTAGCTGAAGCATCAGCGGAAGCGGCAGGAGCATCTGTTACGACTTGAGAATCAATGTCCTTGCGATGATGGTGGCTAGAGCATCCAACAAGAAGGACTGAAAGCGCTGTTGCGCCCAAAACTTTAAAATTCATGAACTCACCCTAGTTCTAATTCGGCGAAAAACGCCCCTAAAAGTGGAAGTTCCTGTCGCTTTCACGCAACATACTCCACTCGTTTATAAAAGGCCTTTAAAGCTTTATCTGTCAAGGAAATAAAGCTTTTTAAAGGCTTCACAACAGAAAGTTACCTTCCTGTATCTCTAAAATGCGCCTAATGCCGACTTGGTGACCAATCAGGATTAGAGGCCATTGTCGTTGTGGGAACGACACGCTCATTATAGCCTGTCACATCAATCGTTGCCACTTGGGAATTAAAGCCTGCCCCTTGTGCCCCCGCAGCTGTTTGTTTACAGAAAGTTAAAACACGTCCATTTGGTGAAAAACTAGCCCCCTCCACGGTAAAGCCTTCTGTTAAGATACGCTCCCCTGTCCCATCAGGAAACATCACCCCAAGCGAAAAACCATTTCCATTAATTCTTGTAAAGGCAATCACATCACCTGTTGGAGACCAAACAGGTGATCCGTAACGTCCATTTCCATAAGAAATACGCTTTGCTTCGCCGCCATCAACATTCATGATATAGAGTTGTGGTGATCCACCCCGATCAGAGTTAAAGACAATCCTTTTTCCATCAGGACTGAAACACGGGCTCGTATCAATGACACCTGGAGCATGCGTCAAACGACGCTTTTCCTTGGTTGCAAGGTCAACGATATACATATCGGATCCACCTGAACGTGTTGTTTCAGCCAACACAAGCGATTTTCCATCCGGCGCATAACGTGGCGCATAAGACATGCCACTAAATTCACCCAACACTCTCTGCTCGCCCTTGCGAAGATCATATAAATAAACGCGAGGCCGTTCTCCAGCATAAGACAAAAAGGCAATCTCATCTTTTACAGGATTAAATCTTGGCTCTAACGTCAAACTACTGCCATCTGTAAGGAAATATTGATTAGCACCATCGTAATCCACAACAGCAAGGCGTGTCACTTGCTTGTGTCGTGGGCCTGTCAGAGCAATATAAGCAATACGTGTGTCAAAATATCCTGATTCTCCAAGAAGACGCTTATAGATAGCATCCGCAATTGTATGTGCAATACGGCGAGGACTTTTCAAAGAGGCCTGATAAGAAACGCCTTCCGTCTGAATACCAGCTGGCGCATCCCATAAACGCATTTCGACAACAAATTCATCTCCTTTTGTTGTCAACTTCCCCGTAACAATGGCACGCACACCACGGCGCTTCATAGAAACAAAATCAGGTGCGACATCAGAAGGCAGAAAACCACCGCTCACAACACGGAACAAACCAGTTGAAGCCAAATCCGAAGCAATAACTGCGGATATCTTCTGCCCTTCAGGAGAACCAAAATCGGTCAAAACCAAAGGAATAGGGGCTTGTCTTGCTTGATCAACCGTAATTTCAGCGGCCGGCTCTTCTTTTTTTGAAGCCCCTGCCCCCTTTGCAGCCAAAGCGGTTAAAGGGCTTGCCATAATCCCCGCAATACCTAAAGAACCAACAAATTTACGACGTGGCAAACGAGACACGATAGGTGAATGGGAAAAAGAGGAAAAATCCATTGATATACTCCGACTAGCTTCTTCGGCTATTAACGACACCTTTCTGCTCTAGCACGTTCAGAGCAAAAAAGTGAATCTTAAAATTCTGATAATTATGGGCGGAAGAGAAATTTAAAAACATGTTCTTCTCCTAACATACGTTGAGGAAGTGGCAATTTTGCACAAGTTGGACTCAGTACAGCATCCCTAGCACGCTCCGCAAAGGCACGATATGTGGGGTCTTCATCCATTTTTGCTTGCGTTTCAGGTTCAAACTCAACGAGACGAACGACTCCTTCCTCATCTGTAGTGATACTCAAATGAGCTTGAAAAGTCTGATAACCTCTCGTCCCAGTATCCTGTTCATAACAACGGCGAACAGAAGCTCCCATCGCTTTTTGCTCTCCAGAAGTCAATGCCATTGTATCTCCATCTGGATTTCCACCACCTTTAGTCGTTCCGCCTGGTGTCGGATTTGGATGCGCTTTAGGAGGTTTTTTCTGTTTTTCTTGAGATTTAAAATTCTCAATTGCCGCCAGCAAAGAATGGCTGTCCGAAGCCATTTTAGAGGCTACTTTTGTCTGTTTGGTTTCAGAAGGCGGAGCTTTAACCGGGGGCTGATCTGATTTTGTTTTTGGCCCTTTTACAGCAGCCTCTTCCTGTTTTTCCTCAACCTTTTTTGGAGATTCTGTCGCTGCAAGCTCATCCTTCTCAGGCGTGACTTCCATTTTTTTCTGATCAGATGGACGCTCCTTTGCATCAGGCGACATTGGAGATGGCGGCGGCGGTGGTGTCGAAGGTGGCGGTGGCTCAGGAGGTTTCTCTGTCGGTGGAACCGGAGAATGCGGCGCTTCTATATCTTTTTCAGATGGTGGTTCTGGCGTATTTTTCACCACGTCTGACTTCACTGCTGTTGTCTTAGCATGTCCGTCATCAAAAACCATCTCAACAGGCTGTGGCGGATCTTCTTCTGGATGTACAAAAGAAAGTCCAAGCGAAAGAAATGTTAAAAAAATAGATCCATGAAGAAGGAAGGAGAAAAAGAGACCCCCTCCCCAAGATTCACGAATGCGTTCATTTCCCTCATCTTCTGCCATTTAATCAGCTCACTTCCCTAACTTATGATGATGGTGGCTGCTGCGCCAAGAGAGCAACATGTGAGAACCCTGCGGAGGTCACTTTTCCCATCAATTGCATCACTTGCCCATAATCAATATGCGCATCTGCTCTCACAAAAATACGGTGGGCAGAATCTCCATTAGACGCTTGCTGCAAAGCAGGCACAAGCGCTTCTAAGGTAACGGCATTATCCCCCACAAAAACCGATCCATCATTTTTCAAAGAAACCGTAATGGGCTTAGAATCTGTGTTCACAGGTGTTGCACTTGCTTTTGGCAGATCAACATTAACCCCTGTTGTCATCATAGGCGCTGTCACCATAAAGATGATCAGCAAAACCAGCATGACATCCACTAAAGGTGTCACATTGATAGCTGTTTCAAATTTTTTCTTTTTACTGCGTGATTTCCGAATGGCCATTTTTTAAAATCCACCTTTTATAATTTGCTGGATTTTGGTTCTTCTGCCTGTCTTGACAAAATCGCTGCGAATTCTGTTCCGAATGCATCCATTCTTTCTTCAAAATCAGAAAGTCCTGCACTGAAAAAATTATACGCCATATAGGCAGGAATAGCTGTAATGAGTCCGATTGCCGTCGCAAAAAGAGCTTCGGAAATCCCAGGTGCCACAACAGAAAGATTTGTACTGTGCATCTGCCCAATAGCTTGGAAGGAAACCATAATTCCCCAAACCGTTCCAAACAATCCAATAAAAGGCGCAACAGGACCAACCGTTGCCAAAAAGACCATATTCCGACCTAATCTTTCTGTTTCCCTATTGATTGTCACTGAAATAGCTTGCTCTATACGCTCGCGCACTGTCGTTGAAGACATTTTAATCCCAGCAATTCTTGAAGAACGGCGCCACTCGCCCATTGCGGCAGAAAAAATGGCGGCGAGAGGATGAGCTGGATGGCTACCTTCCTCTTCATAAAGCTGATCCAAAGAAGCGCCTGACCAAAATTTTTCTTCAAACAGACTCGCCTCTTTATTCACACGCATAAGCAATAGAGATTTTTGGAAAACAATTGCCCAAACAATAACGCTAAAAAGCAATAAAGTCGCCATAACCAATTTGACAGCCAAAGAGGCATGCATAAAAAGGACAAAAGGGGATAAACCGCCCGATCCTAAAACTGCTTGATTAACTTGATCCACGTTTTCTCCTTAAATTCCCACTCTTCTCTATTAAATCACCCGACACACTCAGCTCAAAGCTGCTAATCGGTTATTCTCTTTAATTTGTTTTTGCAATTCTTCTGGAGGATATTCGCCGTTCCAAACAGAGCGCAAAGCCATTCTCAAATCTTCTGGCGGTTTTGTACAGAGGCGTAATGTTTTACAGTCAATCAAAACAAGTTCAACTTTTAATTTTGCTGCCACTTTGTTCTTTGTAAGGTTAAAAACTTCCTGTTCAACAATGACCCGCATCGCCTTTTCCTCAATCATCCGATTGCGGACTTCTCCTTCATCATCCAACTCCATCGGATCATAATAGCGAATATCAAGCTGCCGGACGACAAAACCAATATGACGGTTTTCTGCAAGTTCTTTCGGAGGAAAACCTGCCATACGCAGAGTCTCTCCACGAGCACGCTCCGCAAAAACAAGATAACGTGCATGATATACGATACCGCCGGCATCAGTATCTTCATAATAAATACGAAAGCGAAAATTTTCTGTTTTCATTAGTTAAGACCCTTCTGAGGCGGAATAATCCCTAAAATTTTCCAAGTTCCATCACCAAGCATTCGACCTTTTGCTGTCCGCACAAGCAAGCCTTCTTGGATCAAATAAGGCTCGACAACTTCTTCTAGCGTATCGCGCCCTTCTGCCAAAGCAGCCGCCAAGGTTTCGATTCCTACGGGACCACCTCCATGAAAAGTAGCGATCCTGCGCAAGTAACGCAAATCCATGGCATCTAAACCATTCTTATCAACCCCTAATCGAGTCAATGCCCGATCTGCAATGTCCTTTTCAACTGATTCATGGCCTGCCACATCTGCAAAATCACGGACTCTGCGTAAAAGACGTCCTGCAATTCTTGGCGTCCCCCGAGAGCGGCGCGCAATTTCCAAAGCTCCCTCTGGCTCCAAATTCATACCTGTTTTTTTAGCATTCGCCATCACAATCATTGTAAGATCTGGCACTTTATAAAACTCTAACCTTACAGGAATCCCAAAACGATCTCTAAAAGGCGTTGCAAGCAAACCTGATCTTGTCGTTGCACCAACCAAAGTAAATGGCGGTAAATCAATTTTTACAGAATGCGCACCAGGACCTGTTCCAATCACGAGGTCTAGCTGAAAATCCTCCATGGCGGGATAAAGCACTTCTTCAATCGCTGGCTGAAGGCGATGAATTTCATCAATAAATAAGACATCATGTGGCTGTAAATTCGTTAAAATAGCTGCTAAGTCCCCCGCACGCTGTATCACAGGTCCAGATGTTGAGCGGAATCCAACGCCAAGTTCCTTTGCAACAATTTGCGCCAAAGTCGTTTTTCCCAAGCCTGGCGGACCATGTAAAAGAACATGATCCAAGGCCTCCCCACGCTCTTTAGCCGCTTCAACAAAAATCTGTAAATTCTCGCAGGCAATCTTTTGTCCGACAAATTCTTGTAGAGTTTGCGGACGCAACGCCGCCTCTGCCCTTATTTCAGGCAAATCCATTGCTTGGGGATCTATCGTATCAAAACGTGATTCCATCTATCCAAGCTCTTTTAAACATAAGCGCAGAAAATCAGATGTTGATAAATCAATGCCATGGTTTTCAGAAACTTTTTGAAAAGCTTTTTCCGCTTCATTTTTTCGAAATCCAAGCCCTTCAAGAGCGACAATAACATCTTTACCTTGCAAAATCGTATGATTATCCGAAGAAGTACTCAACTCTTTTACTGGCAAATCAATCTCTGGAACAGATGGCAAAGAGCGCGCGCCAAGTTCTAAAACAAGCCTTGCCGCCAATCTGGGCCCAACCCCTGCTGCCTTGGCAAAAACCTTTTTATCCTGCCCCTTTACCGCTGTGTAAAGCTCAGCTGGAGAGGAAACAGACAAAAGCGCAAGGGCGACTTTAGCGCCAACACCTTGCACCTCAATTAAACGCCGAAACCACTGCTGTTCTACGGTCTCTAAAAAACCAAAAAGTAAAAAAGCATCTTCTCGAATAATCGTTTCAATCAGTAAAGTGCAATGCGCTAAATCTTCTCTTATTTTTTCAAGTGTTCTGGCTGAAACAGAAACGATATAACCAACACCATTCACATCTAAAAGACATTCACCTGTCTCTAAAATTTCAGCCTGCCCTCGTAACCTTCCAATCATGCGCTCACCCTTCCGCTTGCAATGCGAAGATTCGCAGCACGACGATAAGCATGACAAATAGCCATCGCCAAAGCATCTGCCGCATCCGCCCTTTTTAAGGTTGCCGCTGGCAATAAGCGTTTCACCATCAAAATCACTTGTTGCTTTGTTGCCTGTCCTGTTCCAACAACAGCAAGCTTCACTTCTTTGGCGCCATATTCAGCGACAAGTAGATTCTTTTGCGCTGGAACAAGCAATGCCATGGCACGAGCATATCCCAACTTTAGAGTGGCCGCACCATTAACATTCACATAGGTCTCTTCAACAGCTGCTTCTGTAGGAGAATAAGTTTCAATAACTTTTTCTATCCCTTGATAAAGGGTACACAGACGATCTGGTACGGCCATAGCACTATCTGTTGCCAAAATGCCGTCTGCAAGATGAACGATCCTATTGCCACTCGCTTCAACAACCCCCCACCCTAGAAATCTTAGACCGGGATCAAGGCCTAAAATCCGCACAGAGGAAGAGGATTTTCTCGTTATTGAAGCGAAGGAAGACAATTTATTCAGAAAGCTCAGCTTTGATTTCGTCAGAAAGGTCAAAATTAGAATAGACTGTCTGAACATCATCATTGTCTTCTAAAGCTTCCAACAATTTGAAAGCTGTACGGGCTTGATCCCCATCTAAAATCAACGTGTTTTGCGGACGCCAATCTAATTTTGCAGACCTAGGATCGCCTAATCGTTTTTCAAGCTCTTCTCTTACCGCCATAAGTGTATCTGGACTGGTAAGGATTTCATGTATCTCTTCGTCTGTGTCGACATTCTCAGCACCTGCTTCAAGCGCCGCTTCTAAAATCTCATCTTCACTGCCCGCAGAAAGGGGGTAAATAATAGCCCCAACCCGGTCAAACATAAAGGAAACAGAATTCTCCTCTCCTAAAGAGCCTCCATGTTTTGAAAAAGCAGCCCTAACATCTGAAGCCGTACGGTTACGGTTATCTGTTAGACTTTCAACAATAATGGCGGCACCGCCCGGACCATATCCTTCATAACGGACAGAAACATAATCTTCTCCTCCGCCTTCACCTGTTGCTTTCTTAATTGCGCGATCAATATTATCTTTCGGCATATTTACTTCGCGCGCCGCAGTAATAGCACTGCGTAAACGAGGATTCATAGCTGGATCTGCAATTCCCTCTTTTGCGGCAACAGTAATCTCGCGAATGACCTTTGCAAATTCACGCGCACGGCGCGCATCCTGTGCGCCTTTACGATGCATAATATTTTTAAATTGGGAATGACCTGCCATAAAAAATCCTTAAAACACAATCCTTAACTAAAATTAAAAAAAATCGCTGTAAACTTACTCAACCCGACCGCAGCAATGTTTATACTTCAAACCAGATCCACAAGGGCACAACGCATTTCGTGACAATACAGGCGCTTCTTGAACCTCATGCCCCTGTGTTACATTGGCGTCTGAAGGCAATGACAAAATATCATTATCCCCTTCCACACTCATCTGTGAATCTGCCGCCGCAATAGGACGCACACGGCTCAAAGAAGAAACAACACGGCGGCGCAACTCATCCAGCATATAGCCAAACATTTGAAAGGCTTCTTGCTTGTACTCATTAAGAGGATCTTTCTGACCGTAAGCACGCAGACCAATTCCCTGACGCAAACGGTCTAGACCGTGAAGATGTTCTTTCCAAACCGCATCAAAGGAGGTCAATAAAATATGTTTTTCCAAAAGCGTCATTGTCTCCTGACCAACCATTTCAACAATTTCCTGATACGCTTGCTCAACATTTTCTTCTATGCGGGAGAGAAGGATTTCCTCATCCATTTCATCCTCAAGAACCCATTCCTCCAAATTAAGATCAAGCGCAAAAATCCCGAACAGCTCTTTTCTGAGAGTTAAAACCTCCCAGGCTTCTGGAAAAGTTTTTTCAGGAATATGCCGATCCAAAAGCTCTTCAATCAGGCGTGCGCGCATTTCAGCAATCACGTCTGATACATTTTCCGCCTCCATATACTCACGACGTTGCGCATAAACCTCTTTGCGCTGATCGTTCATGACATCATCATATTTCAATGTATTTTTACGCATATCAAAATTGCGTGCTTCAACTTTTTTCTGGGCTTTTTCAAGGGCCTTATTTAACCATGGATGAATGATCGCCTCGCCTTCCTTTAGCCCTAACTTTTGCATCATTGCCCCCATACGGCCTGTTGCAAAAATGCGAATTAAATCATCTTCTAAAGAAAGAAAAAATCTTGAATTCCCAGGATCACCTTGACGTCCGGAACGGCCCCGTAACTGGTTATCAACACGTCGGCTCTCATGGCGCTCTGTTCCAATGACATAAAGCCCTCCTGCCTTCTGAACAACTTTATGCGCCTCTTTAACCTGCGCTAAAACGCCTTCTTCAATGGTTTTTCGGCGCTCTTCTGTCAGCTCTTCCTCTGTAAGGCCTTTCAAAAGCTCTTTAACCATCAAATCAGGATTTCCACCCAGTTTGATATCTGTTCCACGCCCAGCCATATTCGTAGCAATAGTAATCGCCCCTGGAGACCCTGCCTGCGCAATAATACTGGCCTCACGCTCATGATGGCGCGCATTTAAAACATTATGAAGAACTTTACGCTGCGCCAAAAGATCTGAAAGACGTTCACTCTTTTCAATGGAGGTCGTTCCAACAAGCACAGGCTGTCCTGTTGCATGAATCTCTTCAATTAAATTCGCAACAGCATTAAACTTTTGAGCCTCTGTTAAATAAATTTCATCATCTGAATCAGAACGTTGAACAGGAACATTGGTTGGAATTTCAATCACACGCAAATTATAAATTTCTGCGAATTCATTAGCTTCTGTCATTGCCGTTCCTGTCATCCCTGACAGTTTTGGGTACAAACGGAAATAGTTTTGAAATGTAATAGAGGCCAGCGTTTGGTTTTCTTTTTGAATTTCTACAGCTTCTTTGGCTTCCAAGGCCTGATGCAAACCATCAGAATAACGGCGTCCATCCATCATCCTGCCCGTAAATTCATCAATCAAAATCACTTTGTTGTCACGAACAATGTAGTCAACATCTCGTGCAAAAAGAGTATGCGCTCTCAGAGACTGCTGCACATGATGCACAACCTCAACATTTTGCGCATCATACATTCCACCAGCTAAAACACCTTCATCTCGCAAAGCTTCCTCAACAGCTTCCACACCAGATTCCGTTAAAATAACCGTTCTGAGCTTCTCGTCTTTTTCATAATGGCCTGGGTCTTTTGAAATAACCGCCATGACCTTATCAACCTGGCGGTATAGTTCAGAACTATCTTCTGCAGGGCCAGAAATAATAAGGGGCGTTCTCGCCTCATCAATTAAGATACTATCAACCTCATCGACAATCGCATGAAAAAATGGCCTCTGAACCATTTCTTGAAGCGTATATTTCATATTGTCCCGAAGATAATCAAAACCAAATTCGTTATTTGTTCCATAGGTAATATCACAATGGTAGGCGGCTCGACGCTCATCATCTGAAAGATTCGGAACAATCACACCTGTAGAAAGTCCCAAAAATTGGTACAGAACCGACATCTCGGCTGCATCACGAGAAGCCAGATAATCGTTAACGGTCACAACATGAACGCCCTTACCTGCAAGAGCGTTCAAATAGACAGCTAATGTTGCAACAAGCGTTTTTCCTTCACCTGTACGCATCTCTGCAATACGTCCATCATGCAGAACCATACCGCCAATAAGCTGCACATCGAAATGCCGCATTCCGAGAATTCTTCTTGCCGCCTCACGACAAACGGCGAAAGCCTCACATTGGAGATCTTCTAAACTTTCGCCTTTTTTAAGCCTTTCCCGAAATTCAGATGTTTTGCGTTGCAAATCCTCATCCGAAAGAGACTTTACGCCCTCTTCCAATCCATTGATAAGAGCCACACGCTTCTGATAATTTTTAAGAGCTCTGTCGTTGGCTGAGCCAAAAAGGGTATGGGCAAAACGTGCTAACATAAATATCCAAACGATAAATCCAACGAAATCCCTGAAATAAACAGGAAATCCTCAAACTAAAGCCGTTACTAAAACTTCTCAACCCCGAACATGTCTGCCAAACTCACAGATCATCAAGAAATGCACCAGGTTAAAACAAAGCTGGGTCAAAACCCCCTCACCTCAAATGGCTGTGAAGTGTAAGTAGCTCTCTAATCCTAACTATAACTATATGTATAATGTATATCGGCCTTATATAACCTTAAATAGGGTCAAATAACAATAAGGATACCTTTTATTATCACTCTTAATGGAGTATTAGAGTGTTTTAGAAAAAAGACTCTCCCTTAAGCTGGCAATCAAATCTTTTCTGTGCAATCTTTAAAGCTTCTTAAGAATCTTCTTGTATTCTGAGTTAATATTTAACAAAAATCGGAAAGACGAGTTTTAGCTCAAAATCTTCCAACATCAAATTATTGTTTTTGAGGCAATTAATGAACCGCAAATATGCTTTTAACTCTGCTCTTACTTCCTTAAGATGGACTTTTTTAGCGGCTGTCGCTATTGCCCCCATCTCTTTTGGACAAGTCTGGGCTGACGAACCTGCTCCTGCAGCATCCGCCGTAAATAATCCTAGCGCTAATCCTTCTACACCTGTCGCAACCGTTGATGGGCAAACAATTACTTTAGACGATGTTAAGAAAACGATTGCAGCGCTTCCTCCAGAAGCCCGCCAGCTGCAATCAACTATGATCACACCACTCGTTGTAGATCAGCTTATCGAACAAAAAGCTATCGAAGCGATTGCTTTGAAAGAGGATCTTCAGAAAAAACCTGAAGTTCAAGCCGCAATGAAGACAGCGGCTGATACCGTTCTTCAAAATGCTTATCTAGAGCAAAAAGTGGCTCCAAAAATTTCTGAAAAAACAATGAAAGACTATTATCAGTCTCATTATGTCGATCAGAAGCCAGAAGAAGAAGTTCACGCACGTCATATCCTTGTAGATAATGAAGATGAAGCTAAAAACATCATCAAAGAACTTAAAGGTGGTGCAGACTTTGCAAAACTTGCCGCTAAAGATTCCAAAGATAAAGGGTCAGGCGGAGCAAATGGTGGCGACCTAGGTTGGTTCAAAAAAGGGGATATGCTTCCAGCATTCTCAGATGCTGCTTTCTCTTTGAAAAAAGATGAAATTTCTTCAACGCCCGTTCATACCCAATATGGCTGGCATGTGATTCAGGTTCTCGGTACACGAACAGCACCTGTTCCTTCTTACACAGAAGTCCAGAATGATATTCGTCGCAATATTGTTCGTGATGAAGTCAAGCAGGTCATTAAACAAGCTGTTGCTAATGCAAAAGTTGTCCGTTATGACGCAAATGGAAAACCTCTCGCAGCACCTGCTAAAAAATAAATATGACTGACCAAGCCCCCTTAAAGAGACCCTTGCCTCACTTCAAGCCTCTTGAGGGGGTTTTGTTTGGAACAGCACAAACCAACAGCCGTTATAAAAACAGAGATGATCTCTTATTAGTTCTCTTTGATAAGCCTGCTTCTGTTGGTGGTGTTCTTACGTCAAATCAATGTGCTGGCATTCCTGTTATATGGTGTCGACAAAGACTTTCTAGTAAAAATGTCTCTGCTCAGGCGCTTCTCGTCAATGCTGGGAATGCAAATGTTTTGACAGGTGAGCAAGGCCAGCAGGCGGCCATTGAAACAGCAAGAAAAATCTCAGAACTTTTTAAAATTTCCAATGAGAAAATCTTTTTAGGATCGACAGGTGTCATTGGAGAAATTTTCCCGACACAACATGTTCTGAATGGTATTGAGAAAGCTAAAAAAAATCTTCTACCCAATGCTTGGGAAAAAGCTGTTTCTGCCATTATGACGACAGATACCTTTCCAAAAGGTGCTGTTCGATCAGCCTTTATCGGCAATACAAAAGTAACAATACAAGGCTTTGTTAAGGGCTCTGGCATGATTGCACCTAACATGGCGACAATGCTGGCTTATATTTTTACAGATGCAAACCTCTCCTCACCTCTTTTACAAGAAAGCATGAAAGAGGCCTGTGAAGAAAGCTTCAATGCCATCACCGTGGATTCCGATACCTCCACCTCAGACATGGCACTTGCATTCGCTTTAAATACTGCCCAAAACCCTACGCCCAAAAATATAGAAGATCCTCTTTTTCAGGATTTTCGACAAAAGATAAAGGAAATAACAAAAGAACTCGCCCTCCTTGTTTTAAGGGATGGAGAAGGCGTTACACGCCTGATGAAAGTCAATGTAATGAACGCCCCTTCTGTCAAGGTAGCCAAAAAAATTGCCTTTTCGATTGCAAACTCTCCATTGGTAAAAACGGCTATTGCTGGCGGAGATCCCAATTGGGGACGGATTGCTATGGCTATTGGAAAAGCAGGGATTCCTGTTGAAATGCAAAAAGTCCGTATTTCTCTTTGTGGCATTCCCGTTGCAGAAAATGACACATACCTTGACTATGATGAAAAAAATCTTGCACAAAAAATGCAGTCTGAAGAAATCGAGATTCTTGTTTCCCTACAAGATGGCAAAGAATGTACTGAAGTCTGGGGATGCGATCTGACAAAATCATATATCGAAATTAACGCCTCTTATCGCAGTTAAAAATAAAACAGCCTCATTTTATAAAAGAAGCGCTAAAATTCATTTTTTTTGAAGAAATAAACTGTACTAAAATAGTACAGTTTTATATTTTTAACATATCTCTTTTGGCTTCATAGCCATGAGGAATATGGATACCTGAAAACAAGGAATATTGTGTCTAAAGCCGAAGAGAAAACCATCCAAAAAATCGTTGTTTTAGGAGGTGGTATCGGAGGGATAAATGTCCTTCGAGACCTAAAACATTTATCAAATATTTCCGCAACACTGATTGATCCAAATCCTTTCCATGTCTGCAAACCCTCTCTGCATGAAGTTGCTGCAGGCACATTAACCTCAAAGGACAATCGTTTTGCCTTTAAAGCTTTAGCCACAGAATTCGGCTTCAATTTTATTCAAGCAAAAGCGCTTTCAATCGATACAATATCAAGAAAAATTCAGCTTTCAAGCGACACAGAAATTGCATACGACTGGCTCATTGTTGCCTGTGGGGCTGTCCCAAATGATTTTAAAACCGAAGGCGCTGACCAGCATTGCTATTTTTTAAATAACATTGCGGATGCCGACGTTATTTACTCAAAAGTGCGCCTTGGTGTAACAAGCGCCTTTCAGGAGAAAAAATCGTTCAATGTCGCAATCATTGGTGCGGGGCCAACAGGCGTACAGCTTACAGCTGCATTGTATGAAACTTTTACAAAAAAAGAAACAATATCCCCCCATTCCATCTCGCTACAAATTATAGAAGGACAAAACCGCCTCCTTCCTAGTTTTCACAAAGACATTAGTGAAGGTGCCGCCCGCCGCCTAAAAGAGCTTAATATTCAATTAAATTTAAATGCTAAAGTTGAGGCTATACGAGAAAATGGTGTTGCCTTAGCCAACGGAACTTTTCTACCGGCAGATATGGTTATTTGGACTGCAGGCGTAAAACCCAACATAACCTTAAAAAAACTCTTTCCTGACTTAGAATTTGGAAGAAATGGCGGGCTCGTTGTCACAAATACCCTACAAACCACAAAAGATCCCCACATTTTAGCCATTGGAGATTGTGCCTTTATTTTAAAATCGCCTCTTCCACCGACTGCGCAAGCTGCGCGCAAAGAAGGCATTTATCTCCAAAAAATAGCCTTACCTGCCTTAATTTCTGGAAAAACACCAAAACCATTTATTTACAACAACCAAGGGAGTATCGTGGTACTAGGAAAATATGCAGGATGGGGAGAGCTTCCTTCAGGCAAAAGCTTTGGTGGAAAAGGCCTTGGTAACCGTTGGGCACAATTGCTACACTCTATCCTTTCTGCACGACAGCAATATGAACTTGGTGGATTGACCTCTGTTCTAAAGAAATTTCTAAAAAAGAAATTTTTATAAGTAAAAATAAAGGATGAGATGATATGTTTTCTAAAGAGAAAATAGCTATAATCAAAAATATCACATCTGAGGCATTTTTAAGCTTCCTAGATCCATCAGTTCAAAAAGAAGGCTTTGCTTTCTTGCCTGCGAAAGAAACATCTTCTCTCATCCAAAAAATGGGCTGTTCTCATCAGGACTGGCATCAATTTGAAGAAAGTTGGAACGATTTAGGAAATGATAAATTCATGGCGGATGGCGGACGTTACCGCCGTAGACGCTATGGTGTCTTTTCCCTTAGTCATCAAAAAGGAATTGTTCAAAAACCACATCAGCCCCATTATCAAAGCCGTGACTATAATCCTCTAAATGGTGGTGTCGAACGCTGGTTTGACCCCATTGCAGAGGACATTAAATCCGGTGCAGCTTTAAACGCCTCCATGGCGCTCGCTTGGTCCTTAGCAGAATGCTTTACCAAAAAAGAAGATCGCCCTCTTTCTTGGCATGCAGAAGTTCATCAATATCGCATTGAGGCCAACAAATCCGAAAAGGGCCACCCTGCTCCAGAAGGACTTCATCGCGATGGTGTCGACTGGGTATTTGTTCTCATGATTAAGCGTCATAACGTTAAAGAGGGCACAACAAGCATCTATAACTTAGAAAAAAACAAAAAACTTGCCGAATTCACCCTTTTAAATCCCTTTGATGCTGCCTTTGTAAATGACCATCGTGTTTATCATGGAGTAACACCTATCGAACCAGAAGACCCTGAAAAACCAGCAGCAAGAGACGTGCTTGTCATTACATTAAGGCATGAATAGGAAGAAACAGCATGAAGAGATTCTCCAAAAGTCTTTTAAAGTCTCTCTCTCTTTTAGGGATAAGTTTTTGCTTTACAGCGGAAGCTAGCGCTTCCGTTGTGCATGTCAGCAGGCATCCGGGAAGCAATCTTGAAAAAATAGCAGCATCGCTTAATGCTGATCTCATCAAAGATAGCCAATTGCACAATGAGAAGCCTCGAATTTTTACAGCTTCTGTACATCTCAGCGAGGCCAAAACGCCTGCTTTATTCGTTCAGATACAATCTGGACGTCTTTGTGGCGCCTCTGGGTGCTCTACCTCTGTTTATATTCTAAAAAATGGAAAATGGAACAATATTCTAGATGACGTAAACGGAGAAATTTCTGTCTTGCCAGAACGTCATAAAGGTATGGCAAACCTTCTTGTCGATGGTACAGATAAATGGATTTGGGATGGGAATCGTTATATTGAACAATCTGCTGGTGCTAATGCGTCATAATTAAAGCATTGCCCCCTTCGGTCTAGCTAAACTGAGTCTTTTTTGTAATATCCCAAAGCGTATATTTATTCATCGCTTCAACAAATGTGCCTTTAGCCTCTCCTAAAAGGGATTTTAAAGCACAGGTTGCGAAAAGAATACAAAAATCGCAACCTTCTTTTGTTGAGAGCGTCTCATCCATACAGCGCAGTAAATTTCCTCGGTCATCTAAATATTTAATTAAATCACCTAAGTGAATTTTATCCGCAGACAAAGCCAACTTAACACCACCACTACGTCCACGAACGGATAAAATATATCCGCCCTTCACAAGATGTGTGATGACTTTTTTGACATGGTTTAAGGGAATGCGATGCATCGTTGCAATATCGGCAGCAGAAACCAAACCTTTTTCTTCGACTCTTCCAAGATACATTAAAATCCGGAAACCATAGTCTGTTTGAAGTGTAAGTCTCATTATTATTTACTTTGTATGCTTTAAAAAAAGGATTCTTAAATACCTAACATTAAAAAAAGAGGCATTTTCATTTTAAATATTTATAAAAAATGAAATTCACCCTTTACGGAAAGCTCTCTTTACGCAACTTTAATTATAGGCTTTTACAGCCTTATAAACGAATCGACAAAAATATGAAGTTTTTCTTACTCTTTTATTTATGAATCTTCTAACGCCTAAAAGGAAAATACAGGCATGTATCGTAATCAACGCTATATTGGGCTGTTTATAAAAAGTACCCTCATTATTATTGTAGCAGGGATTGTTGGTATCGTTTTGCTCTCTCAACATAATCAATTGGAAGATCAAAAAGAGGCCTTTGATAATCTCAGTAAAAAGGCTGACGCACTTGAAGTAAAATATAATAATCTTCAGGAAGAAGATGCCGCTAGACAAAAATTCGCCGAGCAAATGACACAATGGATTGGTGATTTGAAAAGTTATGATGCAAAGCAAAACGCAACCCTTTCTTTCCATCCACCTGCTATTTTTTGGGCTCTTCCACTTTGTCAGCAAAATCACGGCTATAAACCTATTGTAAAAAAAGTTATTTCACCGTTAAAACCTGTAAAAGTTAAATCTGATGAGCTCGGCACGCAGCAAAACCAACTTTTCTCTTCTTTTGCTAAGGATGAAGTTAGAAAATGAATAAATATCTCCTACTCCTATCTGTAGGTCTTTTATCTGGATGTGCGGTTTCTACCTATCATCGTGTGACCATTCCTCCCGAAGAGCAAGAGCGCGAAAATATTGCACCGCCACCTTCTCTAAAGCCCGTTAATTGGGAAGAAATTCGCTACGGCAATAAAACTTATTATGCGATCGATAAAGACAATATGGAAATTCTTGATGGCAATCTAAGTGCCATGACGGACTACCAGAAAACGACGTTTGACGCCTTCCAAGCCTATCAAGCCAAGCATCCCATTAAATCAACAAAAATTATCCGCCATAAGAACTTTGGCAATGCCCTACTTCAATGGTGGTTGGGTTGCGATCAGAAGGAATATCAGGATACGCAAGTCTGTCAAAAATTCATTACACCACCAGATTATGTTCCACCAACAACGCCTCCTAAATTAACGAAGGAGCAAAAAGAACGTAAAAAGGCTGAGAAAAAAGCAGCTCAAAAACTTGAAAAACAATTGCGTGCCGAAGGGAAAACACCTTCTGGAACTGTAACTGTTCAAGACCAAACACCTGCTGGCTTTATGTTGCCACCTTCACAGCAACAAGCGCCAACGGCAACTGGAGCAGTCGAAACATCTCAAGTGAAAGACCTCCCACCAGCTGCTGCAACAGGTTCTGAAGCGACTTCCCCGGCAGAAGCTGCTTCTAAAAAATAAGTTAATTCGCAGGTTATTTTTCAATGACGCCTTCTATTCTTTTTGTCTGCACTGGAAACATTTGCCGATCTCCACTTGCAGAAGTAGCAATGAGAATAGAGGCCTCGAAACGAGGTGTAACCTGCGATATTGATTCTGCGGCAACTGGTCGATGGAACTTAAATGAAGCCCCTGACTGTAGAGCTCAAAATATCATTCAAAAATATCATCCTGAGTATCTTCCTTACATGCAGAAGCTATGCTCCAGGCAAGTGAGTAAGCAAGATTTCTCCCGTTTCACACATATTGTTGCACTTGATCAAACGCATTTAAATTGGCTTAATAAGCATAAGCCTCTGGAAAGTAAGGCTAAAATCATCTCTCTTCTCTCCTATCTTCCAGACATCGACGAACAAGAGGTTCCGGATCCTTATTTTGGTTCGGAAAAAGATTTTGAATATGCTTGGGTCTTAATTGAGAAGGCTTGTTCTAAACTGGCAACAAGCGTATTTAGGAACAAGCCTTTATCTTCTTTACAATGAGTTTCAAATGTCTTCTTCTGATATGCCCGAAGTTCTTATTTTAGATGAGGGATTTGCAGGCCTTTTTGATCTAAAAGAATTTTCCTTTTCTCCCGTTTTTTTACCTAAAGCAGGAAAATTAGAGGATAATCCTCACATTAAAGCCATTATCACGAATGGCGCAATCGGCTTGCCAGAAGCTTTACAATCGCTATCTTCTCTTGAGATGATTGCAGTTTGCGGCGTAGGGATAGACCGTCTTCCTCTCCCCCTTCTTAAAAAACGAAAAATAAAGGTTTCTACGGCTATTGGAATCAATGCAGATGAAGTTGCCGATACGGCGCTCATGTTTTTGCTCAATTTAAGGCGAAATTTTCTCTTTAACTTTGCTTGGTTAAAAGAGGGATTATGGCAAAAATCTGGCGAACCGCCTTTAGGTCATTCAATTAAAAATGCAAAAATAGGCATTGTTGGATTGGGTGCTATTGGTCAGGCTCTCGCCAAAAGAGTCTCAGCGCTTGGCGCTTCTGTTCGCTACTATAACAGATCTGAGCGAGACACTTCTTTTCAACGAGAAAAAGATCTCGGACAGCTTGCTGAATGGTCTGATGCTCTGATCCTCGCTGTTCCAGGAACAGAGGAAACGTATCATCTTATTGACAGCCATATTTTAGAAAAACTTGGTTCAGAAGGCATTCTTATTAATATTGCCAGGGGCAGTGTTATAGACGAAAATGCGCTTATCCGAGCTCTCAAAGATAACAAAATTAAAGGCGCAGGACTAGATGTTTTTGAGACAGAGCCTGCTGTAAATCCTGCCTTTTTTGAACTTTCCAATTGTATTCTTCAGCCCCATCAAGGGTCAGCCACACTCGAAACACGCAAAGCAATGGCCATGAATGTCATTCAAAATTTACAGGCGTATTTTCAAGGCAAACCTCTGATTACACCTCTTTCTGGACTAGCTTAAAACATGAAACTGCCTTTTTACAAACAGGGATTTTTTCTGATTAGTCTTCTTATTCTTGCAAGCTGTGACACAAATCCTGTTCGTGATGTTCATCCTCTAACAAACTTACCCTTTGCGAGCAGCTATCCTATTGGCGAAGACGGGAGTTCTCGTGCAATCCCCGCTAAATCAAAAAATTATTGTTCTTACTGTAATAGACCTATTCCACGCCCAGCACACAAAAAAACGATAACAAGGGGACCGGACGGCGAACCCCTTTGAATCAGCCAGAAAATTGCTGCTGAACCATTTTTTCTGAAAGACTGAACTCTGGATCAAAGAGTAAAGTCGCCACGTAAGAAGTATCCATTTTCGCCGAAACCTCGACAACATCTCGAATTTCACGGGAATCAGCAACTGCTGCGGCAGGGCGTTTTTCTGTATGCGATAAAATAAAACGAACTGAAGATGTCATTGGCAATAAAGCCCCTCCCCAATGACGTGGATTTGACGGTGCAATCGGTGTTAACGGCAAGATATTAGCATCTAATGGTACAATAGGTCCTCGGACAGAATTGTTATAGGCCGTTGACCCTGCTGGTGTAGATAAAATAATCCCATCACTTTTTAAGTCCAACAAACGTGTTCTGCCGTCAACTTCAATCCGTGTACAAATTGTCTGATGACTCTGACGAAAAATAAAAATATCGTTAAAACCAAGAGCTTGTTTTTTTGTACCATCCTGTTTAAGAACATCCATTCTTAAAGGAGAGATTTTTACAGGTTGCGCTGTTAAAAGGCGTTTCTCTAATTCTTCTGGACGATTTAATGGCGTATTTAAAAGGAAACCAACCGTTCCATAATTAATACCATAAACAGGAATCTGGCGTGGAAAAATGCGATGGAGGCATTCTAAAAGAAAACCATCTCCTCCAAGGCAAACAACAAGATCTGCCTCTTCCAGCGAATAGTTTCCATAGACTTGAAGCAAAGCTTTTGTTGCTTTGTTCGCTTTTAGTGTTTTTGAATGCAAAAAAGCAATTTTTAACACGAAATTAACTCATTCCAGAAAAGGAAAAATTACAAAGGTGGCGTAGGACGGACACCGCCAATAATGACATCATAAACATTCGAACCGGGATGCGCTCCCCGACGAACGTCTCCGACATTTGGACAAACAGCATCATCATTGGCCAAAATAACAGCAACAGCCCAAAATTGTTTTTCTTTTGTACCAGCTAAACCTTTAACCTTCAAAATCTGGTTAAGACGCGCATATGGCAACAATGCTTCTGGCAAAATGACATCAGTTCCATCTGAAATGATCACGCCATCACCACTGATGCGCGTCACTGTCCCAGACTTTAGAGCTAAAGTCTGAAGATCAAACTGACAGGGATCTGCAAAAGAGGCTGTCCCAAAAAAAAGCTCTGTGGCCATGAGCGAAACACCCATAGCCACAAAAAACTTTTTAGAGTGTGTTTTTAAAAGAGAAAAGAACACTCTAATACGACCCTTAAACGGCTAGATTTAGACGCTTTGCGCGTGCATTGATCTCTTTTGGATCTGCCCCGCCGCTTGTCAACCAAGAGCCACCAACGGCGATCACTTTAGAAATTTCTAACCATTGCTTATAGTCTCCTTCGCTAATACCGCCAGAAGGCATCCACTCAAGTTCTGGGAAAACAGAAGCATAACCTTTCAGGGTTTTAACACCGCCCAAAGCTCCCGCTGGAAAAAATTTCAACCAGCTAATGCCAAGATCTCTCGCCTGCATAATCTCTGTCGATGTTGCAACACCTGGCAAATATGGAACATTTAGCTTTTCAGCTTCTTTGGCAACACCCGCACTGAGGCCAGGGCTTACAAGAAAGGTTGCTCCAGCATCAACTGCTTTTTTTGCCATTTCAGCATTTAAAACAGTTCCAGCGCCAACAACTGCATTCTCAATTTTGGCCATTTCACTAATAGATTTAAAACCAGCTTCTGTCCTAAGAGTTACCTCAAGGAGTCTAACGCCTCCTGTGACAAGCGCCTCACCAACAGCATATGCGTTCTTAGCGTCATCAATTGTCAAAACAGGAACGATTGGAGAAGTTTTAACGATTTTTTTAAGTTTATTTACAGGCATTTTAATATCCTTTGCTTTATCAGAGCTTGCGAGCCACACCAGCATGGTGTCTGGCAATATCTTCATCCATCATATGCAGCATCGAAGATGCTCCATCTTCTGGCACGGCAGGAGCCGCATTACGGAACATTGCGAATAATTCACGCCCTGTACCATCAATATCAGGCGTCGGAATTTGTGGCTGACGCTGACTCCATTCTTTTTCATCTACCAAAGCAGAAAGCTCACCCGTTTTGCCACAAAGGCGGACAACATCCCCGTCTCTCAAGAGAGAAATTGGCCCACCTGTAATAGCCTCAGGATAGACATGCAACGCTGAAGGAACTTTTCCGCTAGCACCAGACATTCTACCATCTGTGATGATTGCAACGTGATAACCTTGATCCTGAAGCACACCCAAAACCGGCATTAAGCGATGCAGCTCAGGCATACCGTTCGCCCGTGGGCCCTGTCCACGCAAAACAATAACAACATCTTTGTTCAATTCATTGTTTTCATAAGCGTCAACAACGGCCTGCTGCGTCTCAAAAACACGACAAGGCGCTTCAACACTCTGATGCTCTGGCTGAACGGCGCTAATTTTATAAACACCGCGTCCAAGATTCCCCTTGAGCATCAGCATGCCGCCATCTGTTTGGAATGGCTTGTCTAGTGTACGGATAATTTCATCATTTCCAGAGACTTTGCGCTCTGTATAAACAACACTTCCATCCTCACCTAAACTTGCCTCTGAGCGATAGGCTTTATACCCACCTTCAGCAACCGTAGGAATATCATGAAGCAATCCAGCATCCTGAAGTTGGCCGATAACATATGGTAACCCTCCAGCTTCACGGAAGGCGTTGACATCAGCAGGCCCATTTGGATAAACACGGCAAATGAGAGGCACAACTTTAGAGAGACGTTCAAAATCCTCCCATGTCACCTTAATACCAGCAGCACGTGCAATTGCTGGAATATGCAGGGTTAAATTCGTGGATCCACCTGTGGCCATAACACCCACAATCGCATTTACAATCGCACGCTCATCAACACACTCTGCCAATGTGCGCTCATCTTTTCCAAAATGAGTCATTTTCGCAAGACGATGCGTTGACGTCCGAATAAATTCCTGGCGCAGCTTTGTCTCAGCCCCGATGAAAGATCCATCAGGCAGCATCAAGCCCATAATTTCTGCAAGCATCTGATTGCTGTTCGCTGTTCCATAAAACGTGCATGTTCCAGGAGCATGATAGGACTGCATTTCTGCTTTCAACAGCTCATCTTTGCCAATTTTTTTCTGAGCATAAAGTTGACGAATTCTGATTTTTTCCTTGTTCGGAAGTCCAGAAGTCATTGGCCCAGCAGGGAAAAACATGACCGGCAAATGCCCAAAACGCAATGCGCCAATCAAAAGGCCAGGCACAATTTTATCGCAGACCCCTAAGAGAGCAACCGCATCAAACATCCCATGACTTAACCCCACAGCGGTAGAAAGAGCAATTGTTTCTCTTGAAAAGAGAGACAAATCCATTCCTTCCTGCCCCTGGGTAACACCGTCACACATTGCAGGAACCCCCGATGCAACTTGAACTGTTGCACCCGCTTCCCGCGCAAAAATACGCATTTGATTAGGATAGTTTCCATAAGGCTGATGTGCTGAAAGCATATCATTATAAGAGGTGACAATCCCAATGTTAGGAGAGCGATCTGCAATCAACGAAGGCTTATCTTCTCCACAAGCCGCAACGGCATGAGCCAGGTTTCCGCACGCCAATTTTGGACGTGAAATCCCCTTTTCCTTATTCCGCTTCATCAGTTGCAAATAGGCGCTGCGTGTTTTTTCAGATCTTTTTCGAATATCCGCTGTAACAGCTTCAAGCACTGGATTTAGCGACATAAAACCCTCTCCTCTATAAATTCTTCTTAGAGCCTTCTAAATAATTTAATTCCTTAAAGCTCCTAAGACTTAACACCAAAGATTTCCGCCTTTTTAATATTCAGCTAAGGCATCGTAATACTTACTGCCCTTCCTTCTACTTCTTAGCCTTATAGACATGACAATATATTATAGAAGACAAACTGAGATTTCTCTTGCTTGGCAATAAATATAAAATTTTAGGTCCTCTTTGTAGATCTAGATTCCTTGCGTACTATACCACGCTTTTTCTGCCATACCACAAAAGAAAGCGCTCAAAATTCCACTTTAAGAGAAATTAAATCTTTTGTTCCTTAGAGCAGTTCAAAATCCCGCTTAAAAACTTGCAAATCTCGCCACATAGCTTGACGCATCCGAACATTCTTTTTCAAACGTGCTGGTGCATTTAATGGAAAAACCTTTGTCTTCTTTCCTTCATAACCAAGGGACACTTCGTGCCATTTGCCTTTGACGTGGGCTAAACGAAAAGAGGGGCGCAAATAACGCTCTTTTATGCTTTGCACAGAATTGGCAGCTTCTTCATTCTCCAAAAGCATCTTTGCAGCCAATGCGCCAAAAGTAACAACCCATTTAGGCGAGTTTAGAGCAATAATATGTCGCAAAAGAGGTCTGCAAATGGCAACCTCCTCTGGCAAAGGGTCTCTGCCCCCTGGTGGACGCCACGGCAAAACGGGAGCGGCAGAGAGATCCTCTAAAGACAGACCGATAGATCGAAAAAAACGCCTTGTTAATTTCCCCTCTTCGCCAACAAAAATCTTTCCTGCTCTCTCTACCTCTGGCGATGACTCGGCACTTACAACAAAACCACCGCCCTTTTCCCTAACAAATCCTCGAATGTCTTGCAGCGCCATTTGGGAAAGCCCTGCGCTTCCAGCCTCTTTTGCACACTGCAAAGCCTCCTCAACGGTTTGTGTTTTTTGAAGATTTTTTAGAAATTCCTCCATAGACACAGCTGGCACAGACGAAGGTCTTGGCTTCTGAACTGGTGTCGAGTTTTTAAAAAACGACTTAGCCCTTTCAGCAACAGACATTTCCTCTTTTTTAGGAACAAACCGATCTCGTCTTGCCTCGTGAAAAGGCGAAGGTCTCTGAAGATTAAAAATAGAAAGAAGATGCGTATCTTTAGAGGTCTGAAGCTTCTCAGAGGAAAGCCCTGGCGCATCATCAAAAATATCAGAAATGCCCCAACCAATTTGTATATCTAAAGCGGATTGAAGCTCTAAAAAAGAAAGGGACGCAAGAAAATCTGGAGAAAGAAAATTATCTTCTCTTTCTTTAAGCTCTTGCATTCCTTTAAGATTTTGCACCTTCAAAAAGTCCTTTCAAAAGAGATCAGCTTTCATCTATTTCTGCCTTAAAATTAGGGAAAAAGTTAATTATTTTTCCATAAATTTTATTGTAAGCTTATAATACGAACAGAATCATTTCACAAAAAGCTATTCTTTTTTATAAAAACTTTGGTTTTTCATTTTATAAAACCAATCACATACTGAAAGGTTTTGCAGGATTTCTTCGCTTCAAACAATTGCTCCGGCTAAAATTAACTTTTTTCTCCATGTTCTAAGACGCCGGCTAGATGGTTATCATGAATTAGACAGCCTTGTCGCGTTTGCGCAATATGGCGATAAAATTATGCTTGAAGAAACCAAAAAACAGAATCAAGACACTCTTTCTTTGTCTGGAGAATTTTCAGAAATTCTAACAGCGGAAACAGGGAACAAGATAAATTCTGTTTTGATGGCAGCACGCTTGTGGCGTGAAGAAATGCAAAAACATCAGCAAAAACTTCCATTCTTACATTTTTCTCTTGAAAAGAAACTGCCCGTTGCTGCCGGCATCGGGGGTGGAAGTTCAGATTCCTCTGCAACGTTAAATTTACTGGCTAAGCATTATCCGCTTAACGACCTCACGAAAGAAACATTTTCAGAGCTTTTTTTAAAGCTAGGGGCGGATGGTCCCGTAACACAGAACAACCTTCCAAAAAGAATGCGTGGGATTGGTGAAATTCTAAATGGAATCCCACTTTTCCCTCAAATCGGCATTCTGCTTCTTAATCCAGGCATTAAAGTAAGTACCTCTAAAATTTTTCAAGCATTAGATATTCCTGAACAAAAAGATCTCTCTTACCCTAAAATACCAAAAGAAGGATGGAAAGACGCAAGAATGCTCTTTTCCTTCCTCAAAAAAACAAGAAATGATCTGGAACAGCCTGCGATTAAGCTCGTTCCAATAATCGCTGATATTCTTTCTCAGCTACGACATCTTCCTGCATGCCAGCTGGCACGCATGAGTGGTTCTGGCGCAACCTGCTTTGCCCTTTTTCAAAATAAAGCAGACGCTCAGAATGCTGAGAAAATTTTACGTTCTTCCCCTAATACACCAAAATCTTGGTGGATCTGGAGCGGAGAAACTTATCCGAGCAAAACAACTGAAACGAAAGATTTCTAATGGTTCAACTCTCTCCTCCAGAAAACAAACAACATTTTGATAT